>JAYUFF010000528.1:0-5112 GCA_043738825.1 Schlesneria sp. | reverse complement strand
AAGGCAAGCAGCAGGACTTTGAAGACAAATTTGCGGCGGTGATCGATGCCTTGCGCGCCGCCGAAGGGCACACCAGTTCGACGCTGTGGAAGGATGTCAGCGACAGTGCGTCGTATCTCATCACCAGCGAATGGTCCGACGAGGCCGCCTTCCAAACCTTCATCCGCAGCGACGCCTTCCGAGCCGTCACGACCTGGGGCAAGGAACAAATCCTCTCCGGCCGTCCGCAGCACAAGATCTACAAGCACTGAGCCGCAGCGCCGGTGGCTCCTTCGGTGACATTCAAAACAACAGCACGCTCAACCGGTGAGGATGAGCGTGCTGTGAGTGTTTCAATTCTGCGACGTTATCGGCTCGCCAATTATTTCTTGGCGTTGTCGTCCGCGACTTTTTTCTGGACATCGACCGTCTCCGAGTTGACCGTCTTGGCCACTTTCTCGGACAGCTTCTTGGCGAGCAGTCCGCTCGGATCGCAGCCGGCGGCGACCGAAACGATCTTGCCTCCCTTGGCGATCAGAAAGTTGGTGGGCATGGTCTTCGTCTCGAAGACATTCCAGGCGTCTCCCTTGGTATCGACGGCGTAGAGCATGTTGAGCTTCTTCTCTTTGACGTAGGCGGCCACCTTCGTGTCCGGTTCGCGGAAGATCGCCACCGATGTCAGGCCGAGATCCTTGTAGCCCTCGTGCAGCGCCTGGAAGTAAGCCAGTTCCTTGTCGCAGCCTGAGCAACCGCAGGTCAGCCGCACGAGGACCGGCCCCTTGGCGGTCAACTCGGCCAGGTCGATTTCCTTACCCGTGGCGTCCTTGAACTTGAAGTCGGGAGCCTGTGTGCCGACATCGACCCTCTTCGGTGCCGCCGCTGGTTTCGCATCAGACTTCGCCGCCGGAGCCGGTTCCTCGGCAAACGCGAAACAGGTCGTGAGCAACAACGCCGACACAAACGAGAGCAAACGAATCATTCAGTGACTCCTTGTAAGAGCGCGGACCAACGAAACTCAAAACGCGACTGCGGCACAGTCTAACCACGCCTTGCCGCATAAGCCAACGGCGATCCCGTAACGCTGCAAAAAATGTCACGGGCTGCGAAGATCAGCCATCTCTCGAGAAACAACCTCCGGCACTCACAAACTGGACCACTGCGGCAGCAACCAGCCCGCTGACTTTCGACCAACAAGACTCCGCTTCATCGCCGGTTCGCCATGACTTCATCGTGTTCGTTTTTCTGCCTCTCTCTTTCTATCGACCTGCTTTGGCTGTGCCAGAAGAAGTAGACAGAAAGTGAGAGGCCGAAAGATCGCTGCGACGCAGCCATCACGCTGCGTTCGCAACACACCGCGACCGCCATGAGTCACGTTCCCGGTTTGCGTTTCGAGGCGAGCCGCTTCACAATCGCGAACCGTTCGTGCTCGACGCCTCTTCCGCGAAAGACTCGCCCGTGAACTCACCCACCTTGCCGACGCCACCCGCCGCCACCGGAACGAGCTTTGGCCAGTGGATGGCTTTGATCGCCGCCCTGCTCGGCTGGATGTTTGACGGGGCCGAGATGGGCGTCTTTTCGATGGTCGGCAACTCGGCGGTCAGAGACCTGCTGGGGCCGGAACACGCGGACAAGGCGGGCAGTTGGTTTGGTGTCATCATCGCGACGTTTCTCGTCGGCGCAGCGACCGGCGGCGTGGTCTTCGGTTGGTTGGGAGACCGCATCGGGCGCGTGCGGGCGATGAGTCTGAGCGTACTCGTCTACGCTCTCTTCACCGGTTTCTGCGGCTTCGCCAACAGCGTCGAGCAATTGGCGGCGTTGCGATTCATCGCGTCGCTGGGCATGGGTGGCGAGTGGTCGCTCGGAGTGGCTCTGGTGATGGAGGTTTGGCCCAACAAGTCACGGGCCTTGATGGCGGGCTTGATCGGCGCTGCGGCCAATGCGGGATACCTGCTGGTCGGGGTGGTGGGGCTGGTCCTTGATGCTTTGTTGAAGGATCAGATTCCCGGCTGGCTGGGCAGTCTCGGTTTGTCTCCCGCATCGATCGAGATCCTCGTCCGTGAAAAGGGCTGGCGGCTGCTGATGATGCTCGGCACGACGCCGGCGCTGCTCACGTTTCTGTTCCGCATGTTCGTCCCCGAGTCCGAGAAGTGGCTCCAGGAGCGAGGCAAGGGCCAGACCTCGAACTGGGCGACGGTCGATCTGCTGGGAGTGCTGATCGGGGGAGTCGGTCCGGCCCTCATTATCTTCGTCTGGGCGAGCAAGTTCGGTTTGCCGGTTCGGATCACCGTCACGCTGATCGGGCTGGTGATTGCCACGTTCGGTTACATGTATCCCGTCGTGCGGTTCCTGCAACGCTGTGACCTCGGGAGTGCGAGCGATGGCTCAGCGTCGAAGCGAACCCTCCGACTGATGCTGCTCGCGGCCTGCCTCAGTGGTGTCGCGCTGCTCGGCACGTGGGGATCAACGCAATGGGCCGCCAAGTGGGCGGGTGAGCTGACGCAGAACCAGTTTCAGTCACGCGAGTGGACTCAGATTTGGCTGGCCCTCGGTGCGATCACCGGCACGATTCTGGCCGCCTTCATGGGCGACTGGCTCGGGAGACGCATGGCCTACTTCATCCTGTGTGTGCTGGCCCTGGGATCGGCGTTGTTTTTCTTCCAGTTCAATCACGCTTACGGCCCGATGTTTCTCGCGTCGAGTTTTGTGGCGGGCATGTGTACCGCTTCGTTCTACGGCTGGCTGCCACTCTATTTGCCGGAGCTGTTCTCAACCAAAGTCCGCGCCACCGGACAGGGCTTCAGCTTCAACTTCGGTCGCATTCTCGCCGCGATCGGCGCGTTGCAGACGGGAGCATTGACCGACACCTTCAAGGATCGAGGCGGCATCCCGGCGGCGTGCAGTGTGATGAGTCTGGTCTACGTCGCGGGCATGGTTCTCATCTGGCTGGCACCGGAAACCAAGGGCCAACCGTTGCCGGAATGAAGGGCTGAAGGATGGAAGGAGACTCCACGACGAACGACACTCCAGCGGATGAGCCGCCTCCGGAGCCAATGCCGGTCGAGGACTCACTCGTTGAAAGCGCGCCCGTGCCGTCCGTCGATCCGATCCCCGACTCGCGGTTGTACGTCCTCGATCACGAGGATTGGGAGGCACACATCAAACGCGATTCCGAGCGAGACTTCTGCTACTCGAAGCATCCGGGCGAGGACTGGTTCCACCTGATCCTCAACGGCGAAATCTTTGTCGCCCGCCAGCACGAGAAGTACTGCCTGCGCTGCGCGCTGCGCATGGGCTTCCTCACCGAAGACCGACTCTTCTGGCAGCACCGAGTTCCGAAGAAGCGACCGCGCGTGGTGTAGCAGCCAACGCAAATGCCTGAAGTCCGGCTTAGCTTTGTTAGCCGGACTTTTCTCTGGGATGAGGTACATCGGAGAGAAGCCCGGCTTTCGGAAAAGCCGGGCTTCGAGACGGTTCACGGCGTAGAGTGCCCCTCCTCCAACCATCACTCACTTCGGCAATCGTTCCTGAAGCTGGCGTGTTTCATTCGGAACGTTGTTGAACCGTGACGGCCATTCGGTTTTGTTGAGCTTGTTGATCGTCGTCCGGGCCGCCTCCCACCGCTTCTGGTGGACCTGCGCGGCGGCCAGTTTGAGGAGGCCGGTCGGTTCGAGTCGTCGCAGTTCGGCGACCTGTTCCCAGTGAGGAATCGCCTCGTCCCAGCGGTTCTGTTGCTGGCGGAGATCGGCCATTGCGGCATGGTTCTCGGCTTCGTTGGGGGCGGCTTCGATGATCGAGGTCGCGGCCCGTTCGGCCTCCGCTTCATTTCCCTTCATCCGCTCGGCCAGTTGCGTGAAGAGCTTCAGATCGTGACGGTCGAAGTCGATGAGGGCCATCAACTGGCGAGTCGCCTTGTCGGGCTGCTGGCTGCCGTCGTAGCACACGATCAAAGCCTGATGGACTTCCTTGTCGAGCGGCTGCAATGCCAGAGCCAGTTCGTACTGCGCAATGGCGAGTGGCAGGTTGCCCTTCGTCTGGTAGACCTGTCCGATTGTCTTGCGCAGGATCGGACTGTCCTGTCCGGTCTTGGCCGCTTCGGTGTCGAGGTGCTTCACGTAATCATCGAGATCTTTCGCGTTGTTCAGCACCTGATTCAGCTTCTGTATCGCATGGCCTCGCTGATCGGTGCGCGGTCCCCAGCAGACGATTCCGGCGCTGGCGGCATCGACCGCCTCCTTCGTTCGCCCGAGACTCGACTGTGCGTCGGCGAGGTGTTGGTATTGATACGACAAACTGGCGTCATTCAGTCCATGTGCGCCGTAGTCTCGCAGGTGGAGCGAGATCGCCTCGTTGAGGTATCCGGCCGCCTGCTCGTTCAACTGGCAGCCGAGGCACGCCTTGCCGATCTCATAGATGTTCCCCTCGGTCCAGCGGCCGTCCGCGTGGAAGTGAGCGTCGGTCTGCTTGAGCAGCGTCGCCAGTTGCTCGGGCCGTTGCGAGTGGTAATACGCGGCCATCAACTGCGTCCGGTAATGAATTGAATCCGGTTGGGCCTTCATCAATGCTTCGAGCAGCGGGATCGACTCGGCATAGCGGCCCTCGTTCTGGAGGAACACGACCAACTCGGCCTGAGCCGACTCGTCCAAGAGGCCGCTGTTGTGAGCGATCATCAAAATCTCAATGGCTCTCGGAGCCATCTCAAGCCCGCTGCGGAAGTAGTTCGCGATGTAGCGGACTCGACGCCCCGAGGTCTTCTTCTCGGCATAGACTTCGTTCGCGGCCTTGGCGAAGTCGGGAGCCTTCTCGGCCCAGAAGTGCGAATAGTGTTTGTAGTAGATGTACTGGTTGCGGGCCTCGCCCATGCGGAGGTCGCGCTTCAGCTCCTTGATCGCCAGCGCGAGGACTCGCGGCGCGAGATCGCCCAGTTCGTTCGCCGCCACCTCGCGACGCCGCGCCAGTTCGTAGCCGAGCGTCTGCCAGCCGTTGTCCCACTGGACCTCGAATCGCTGCGGATACTGCTCCAGCCGTTCGACGACATACTGCAACGCGAGCTTCGGCGTGAGGGCCACGCCGGTGATGTACACGGGTGCCGACACCGTGTTGCGATATTGCGACTGTTGCTGCTTGAGAATCTTC
>JAYUFF010000527.1:0-5117 GCA_043738825.1 Schlesneria sp. | reverse complement strand
AAGATTCTCGAAAAGATCGGCTCGGGCAGCTTCGCCACCGTGTATCGGGCAAAGGATGAGGAGCTGGGGCGCGAAGTTGCCATCAAGCAGCTTCACTCCGAATACCTCGCCGATCCCGCGCGGCTGGATCGGTACTGGCAGGAGGCGCAGCTCCTCGCATCGCTCCAGCATCCGAACATCGTCACGATCTTCGACATCGTGCGCGAACGGGGCTGGCTGGTGATGGAATTGATGCAAAGCAACCTCGCCACGCGACTGGCCGGACGACAGGTCGATCTGCGGGCGCTGCGGGCCTCGCTGGCGCATGCGCTTCGCGCGCTGAAGTACCTGCACTCGCATGGCATCATCCACGGCGACATCAAGCCCAGCAACCTGATGATCGACGTGCGACGCCGCATCAAACTCGGTGACTTTGGTCTGGCCCGCCGCGTCAACAACGCCGAGGGAAGCCTGCTCAAGGGCACGACGAAATACATGGCTCCTGAAACGGTCTCCGATGATTTTGGAGACGTTGGCCCGCAGAGCGATCTCTATTCGCTCGGCTTCACCGCCTACGACCTGATGTGCGGGCCGAACTTCGACGACTTGTTTCCGGGCCTGAACGCGAAGGGCCGCAACCAGCAGATCGCCTGGATGATGTGGCACGCCGCGCCGGATCGGCATCTGCCCGAGATCGACCGCGTGCTCGAAGGGGTTCCGCCAGACGTGGCCAAGGTCGTGCAGAAGCTGACGCAGAAAGACCCCGCGCTGCGGTACAAGTCGGCCGACGAAGCCCTCTCTGATTTGCAGATCGATCTCAAGCTGGTCGGTTCGCAGGGGGGAGAGGCTCCGGAAGAGGCTCCGCCGGACGACGGCAAGCGGCGGCGGTTGATTGCCATTGGAGCACTCGCGTTTTCCGTGCTGATGAGTGCCGCTTTCCTCATGTTCCCCGGCGGCAACAACGGCAAGATCGAGGTGAAAAAGTCGCGCGGCCTGATCCGCGAGGTCGTCATCGACAAGCACGAGTTCGTCGTCCAAGACCTCAACACCGGGGCACTCGAATCGTTCAAGGTGCCGCGCAAACAAAAGATCTTTCTGCTCAACGAAAAGAAGAACATCCTGCTGCGCGAGCTGCTGCCGGGCGATCACGTCGAGATGGATATCGACAAAAAGCAGCTCGATCTGGCGGTGAACGTGCTCGTCGATCGGCCGGTCCTGACGCACGGCACGTTGAAGGATCTGAACCTGCCCGACTCGCGAGTCATCCTGTCGATGGAAGAGGGGAACACGCGCGACGAACTGCCGGTGCGAGTCCCCGCAGCGGCGAAGCTCAAGCTGAACGGAGTGGATGTCAAACTGCGCGATCTTCAGGTGGGAGATCGTCTGGAAATCACGCACCTTTCCGAACCGGGTGAGGCCAAGGGGCGAGTCCTCAATTCGCTGATGGCTCGTCGCACAATGACGACGGTCGGGTTCGTCACCCGGTTCGACGCCGACCAGTCGAAGCTGACGATCCAAATCGGTCAGGGACCGAGTGCCAGCTCGCTGACCTTGTCCGTCGCGGTCCCGTGCAAAGTGAAGTTGAATGGAGTCGATCAGCAGGACGGTCAACCGATCACCGCCGCATCACTCATGTCGGGCGATCGTGTCTCGCTGACTCACGACACGGAAGTCGTCGAGATCGCCGCGACACGCAGTTTGCAGTTCGAGGGGACCGTGCAGGCCCTCAGCAACACCGACGACCGGTTGACGGTCTTACTGGCGAACGGCCAGGGCAGGACGCTGGTCGTCGAGGGGAAGTGTGAAATCACGCTGGCCCTCGAACGAGTGAACCTGAACGAACTGCGTCAGTTCGACAACGTGCGAGTCTACTATTCCGAGGCGGCCGATGACGTGCTGAAAGCCGTCACAATTGATGCGCGTCGCCCGGTGCAGACCGATCGCTGGACGGTGGTCCTCGGCACGCAGGGCTACTCGGACGCGACGCTGTCTCCACTCAAGACGACTCTCAACGATGCGCGGCTCGTTCACGGGATGCTGCGGTCGCGCTACGCGGTCTCGGAGCAGCGGGGTGCTCTGCTCATCGACGCCCCCAAGAAAGATTGGGAACGCCAACTGATCGAGTCGCTGACCAGTGCCCGTCCCCAAACACAGGTCTTGATCTACATCACCGGCCACGCCTATCTGGGCGATGACGACAGGGTCTACCTCGCCGCGAAAGACTTCGACTTCGACAACATGCCGGCGAACGGGCTGCCACTCGACTGGCTCGCCGAGAAGCTGAACGAGTGCTCGTCGAAGGACAAGCTGCTCGTGCTGGACGTGACTCCCGCCGTGATGGGCAAGGATGCGCAGAGGCAACTGGCGGGGAAGGCCCTCCTCGGCAAACTCAAGACGCCGCTCCAATCGACTCACGTCATCGTCTCGTGCGATGTCGGACAACAAAGCCGAGTCTGGACTGAGAAACAACACGGCCTGTTCGCCTGGTGGCTGTCCGAAGCCCTGCAAGGTGCCGCCGACACCGACCGCGATCTGCATCTGACACCGGACGAGTTGTTCAATTTCCTGAAACAACAGTCCGAAACCGCACAGGCCAAAGTCTTCGCGGACCAGACGCCGGTGATGGTCGCGCCGATGCCGTAGTCGATACTCTCTGTCGGTTAGTCTTGTTCTTTCTTCCGGCCCGAAGGGCCACGCATTCACCAAGCCGGGGCCATCGGCCCTGGGTTCGTCGTCACGCGAAGCCCAAAGGCCCAACGGGCCGACCATTCGTCTCACCGCCGTTGATCATCGAGGATTGCCATGTCTCAATCCCTCTCCCGTGTCTGGCTACACCTCGTCTTCAGCACCAAGGATCGCCGCGCCTACCTACAGCGAGACGACTTCCGTGACGAAATGTTTCGAATGCTCAGCCACCACGTTGAACAGACCGGCTGCGTCCCGCTGCGATCAGGCGGTTGGATTGACCATGTTCACATCATTTGCGGTTTGTCGCGCACCGTGACCATTGCCAAGCTGGTCGAACACGTGAAAACGGAAACTTCAAAATGGGCCAAGAAGGCCCCGCATGGTGTCTCGACCTTTTCGTGGCAGGAAGGCTACGGAGCATTTTCGGTCAGCCAGTCGATCCTCAGTCAGGTCGTGGATTACGTGAACCGGCAGCCCGAGCATCATGGCCGCCGTTCGTTTCAGGATGAATTCCGGGAGTTGTGCCTCAAGCACGAAATTGAGATCGACGAACGGTATGTTTGGGATTGATGTTGCCCTGTCCAAACCCAGACGAATGGTCGGCCCGTTGGGCCTACACGATATTTTCATCCACGCTCCCAGGGCCGTTGGCCCTGGCTGGATGAACGGATGGCCCGTTGGGCCGAAAACGGGCGAACGTTCGTAGTTCCAAGGACTGAACCGATGAAGATCACCGAAATTGAAGTCATCCCGCTGACCGGGGCCACCGTGGATGGAGGCTGGCCGCAGGGGCATGAGCCTCAAGAAAACCTGCACACGCTCGTGCAAGTCCGCACCGATTCGGGGTTGCATGGTTGGGGAAGCTGCTTCACGTCGGGGACGCTGGTCGAGGGAGCCATCGCTCTTCTGTGGCCGCTGCTGAAGGGGGAGTCAGCCGTCGAACCCGAACGGGTTTCCGAGACGCTTCGTCAGGCGAGTTTCTGGCAGGGTCGAGGCGGCTCGGTCGAGCATGCGATCAGCGGACTCGACATCGCGCTGTGGGACATCATGGGCAAGGCGTGCGGTCAGCCGGTGTCGCGTCTGTTGGGAGGCGACTATCGGCGCACGATCAAGCCGTATGGTTCGATCCTGTTCGACGAACCCGAGCCGTTGAAACGGATGCTCGAAAGCGTGGTGGCGCGCGGGTTCAAGGCGATCAAGATGGGCTGGCGTCCGTTCGGTCGGCGCGATCGCGCGTTCGATGAGATGATCGTGCGAACGGCCCGAGAAACCGTGGGCGATGGCGTCGAGTTGATGGTCGATGCGGGAGGCAGCGAACAGTTCTGGCCTCACGGCACGAACTGGGCGCGCGAGACGGCCAAGATGCTGGCCGACTTCAACATCACGTGGTTCGAGGAACCGCTGCCGCCGGACGACATCGAAGGCTACATCGAGTTGACACGCGTCTCGCCGGTGCCGATTGCCGGATGCGAGGTGCTCACGCGGCGACAGAGCTTCATTCCGTGGATCGAACGCCGCGCGGTGGACATCCTTCAACCCGACTGCACGAAAAACGGCGGCCTGTCGGAATCGAGACGCCTCGCGTGGCTGTGCTTCGATCACAACATCACGCTCGTCCCACACGGCTGGAACACGGCCATCGGCCTCGCCGCCGACCTGCAATTCAGCGCGGCGATCCCCCGCGCGAGGTACGTCGAATACCTGACGCCCTGCGCCTACATGGACGAACTCACCACGATGCCCTTCATCATCGATGATCGAGGCCACCTGGAGATCCCGTCATCACCGGGCCTCGGCGTGGACATCGACCCCGACAAACTGAAACGCTTCGCCGGGAAGCGGACAGTGTTTAGGTAGTTACTTTGGAGTGCGACGATTCATCGCCGCTTTTCCTTCTGTTCGACAATCAGATCAAAAGAATTCGCTCCGCGAGAAACCAAAGCGGCGATGAATCGCCGCATTCCAAAGGAACCAACCGTGACCCGAATCGTCGTCAAACCGGCAGACTTGGACCTCGACTCACCCGGTCGGCGTGATTACTGGGTGGCGCTCGAACACGACACGATGTGGGGGGCGCAGATGATCCCGCTCACCGTGTGGGTCGGGCCGAAAGCGCAGAAGGGTCGCGGGTTGGTGGCGTTCGGATCGACTCACGGCAACGAATACGAAGGGCCGGTCGCGCTGAAGCAACTTCTGGGTGAGATCGATCTCGCGGCCGTGACCGGTCGGATCATCATCATCCCCGTGCTGAACGTCGAAGCGTTCCGGACGGGGACGCGCGACAGTATGGAGGCCGATCGAGTCAACCTGAACCGCGCGTTTATCGACGGTGCGGGGAAGCAGCCGACGCTGGCCGGGATCACGCACCGAATGGCGGCGTTTGTAAGGGACTGCATCTGGCCGCAGGTTCACGTCGTCATCGACCTTCATTCGGGAGGGACGATGGTGCG
>JAYUFF010000526.1:0-5117 GCA_043738825.1 Schlesneria sp. | reverse complement strand
CGGATGAGCGTGAGACGATTCGCCTCGGATGACGGTGTGATTCCTTGCTTGGTCCCCTCGCCCCCCGCTTTGGGGGGGAGAGGGTTAGGGTGAGGGGGGCTGTCGGTGGATGACGCTGCAACGAGGCGAGGCGATGCTGAGCGAAGGTCTTTTGTGTTTGGCGGAGCGTTCTCACCATTCGGCCCCCTCACCCTAGCCCTCTCTCCCGAAGGCGGGGGAGAGGGGATAAGAGAATCGAGCACAAACGCATCCACCGGGTTCCGCAACCAAGCAGCCGTCTCGTGCGAAACGCTCGGTAACTCGGGACGCACCACCGGACGAAACGACCAGTGAGCCGCTTCCTTCGCGGACGCCTCATCGGGCCACTTGGCTCCCTGGTCGATCCACGCGCGCAGCAGACCGATCTGCTCGGCCGAGAGCCGTTCACCTTCGGGCGGCATCAGCATTCCCTCTTCGAGTCCCGCGACAAACCGCACGAGCGGACTATCGACCGACTTGCCGGGGATGATCGCCGGCGCATAGCTTTCGCCCCCCTTGAGTGCCGCCAACTTCTGATCGAGCCGCAATTCACCGCGCTGCTTCACCGCGCCGTGACATGAGTCACATCGCGACCGAAAGATCGGTTGGATGTCGCGCACGAAGTCGATCTCGCGGGAAGCGGCGGGAGGCAGCGTAGGTTTGTCCGCTGCAAAACCGTTCGTCGAACAGGCGACAGCCAGAACGAGAGCGGCGAGGAATCGACGAGTCATGCTGGCCTCACGCTGATGTTCAAAACGGCGGTGAAGAGAAGACCCCTCACCCTAGTGCTTTGTCACAGCTAAGAATGAGGGTTGTTGTCTTAGCCACGTTCGCCAGAACGTGGGCGAGACGCTGGATCGACCCCACGCTCTGGCGAGCGTGGCTACCCCAAGATCAAGCTGTGACAAAGCACTAGCAGCCCGTTGAAAAAGGGAATAGAAGCCTGAAGCGCAAGCGAAGGATGTCGAAAACTCGGACGATTTAGGCTCAATAATCCTTCGCTTGCGCTTCAGGCTTCTATTTTCAACAGGCTGGTAGCCCTCTCCCCTCCAAGGCGAGGGGCGAGGGGACGGGAGCAGACTCGTTCACCAACCGAGCAGCACGGCGAGGTGCTTCTTCAAATCTTTGTCGCCTTCCGCGGTGCCGGTGATGCCCGTGAAGGGGTTCTTGTCTTCCGAGTTCAGCAGGCGCAGCACGCTCAGGTAGGCTTCACGTTCGGATCTGGAGTCGCCTCGGGATTGGGCGAGTCCCGCGTCGCGGAGCAGTTGCTGGTACGGTTTGATCGCTCCCTTGTCGCCGCCCACGAAGTCGTGCATCACCGCTTGACGGGCCTCGTGCTTGGACAGGGATCGCTCGTCCATCACGGCCGGGTCGAGGAACAGCATCGCCAGCGATGCGAGCAGGCTGAAACCGAGCGCCCCGTAAATCAGCGCGGGGTTGCCCTGAGACGATCGCTTGCGCTTGTCGTGTTTGGGCGCGGTCACCTCGACCAACGCCAGCTCGGGGAGATGACCGTCCTCACCGAGTCGAACGAGCGTCTCCCCCTTGCGATCGGTGATGAACTTGGCGACGGTGCGAGTGGTGGCCTCACCCTTCTTTGATCCCGGCTTGCGGCCCTTCGATTTCACGGGCAGTGTCGTCGGCGGATCGGCGGGAGGCGGGGTCTCGTTCTCTTTTGGCGCGGCCAGTTCGCCGTTGACCGTTGCCGACGGCAGGCCGCACGAAAACATCAGCGTCGTCTTGGGAGAGACCTTGATCGTGGCCTGCGATGGCAACCACGCCCACTGCTCGGGCGGAAGCGTCTTGCCGTCGATGGCCACCGTCTCTTCAAACGCCGTGATGATCGCAAACCGTCCGTTCCGATTGGCCAGCGAGGCTTGAACCTCATCAATCTGCGGGTCGGTCAAGATGATCTGGCAGTCTTCCGCACGGCCGACGTGGACGAACTCCTCGTGCAGCGCAAACGTCTTCCCCCGATCGGGACCGGCGGTCACGGTGAGACTGGCAATCGTGGTGGAGACGGTGGACACGGGGGAAATCCCAAACTTCAAGAACCAAGAACCAAGAACCAAACGAAACTCAAATCTCAAAGGAAGGAAACTTCAAACGAGGACAAACAAAGCCCATCACCCAAGTACTACTAACGTTTCGTTGCTTCGCCGGGCGCGAAGAATTTGGAACACTGATCGACGCTGATCTTCGCTGATTCGGATGAGTGAAGATCAGCGTGGATCAGTGTTCCGGCTTTCTGACGCCTTGCTCCTTTCCGTGTGGTTGCGTCCGTCATTGGAATTTGTGATTTGGAATTCGTTTCGGATTTCGTGCTTATGATTTGAAATTTCAGCCCATGATGTCGGTGGTCAGCATGTTCAGCATGAACGGCCCGAGAATCACCAGCACCGTGGAAGCCATGATGAGAACTCCGGGCAGCAGCATCTTCACCGCCGCCTCTCCGGCCAACGTTTCGGCTCGTTGACTGCGTTTGATGCGCAGCACATCGGCCTGAGTGCGGAAGATTCTCGCCAGTGGCGTGCCGAGTTGCTCGCCCTGAACGATCGCGCCGATGATGCTGGTGATTTCATCGTCATGCAGGCGGTCGCGCATCGATTCCAAGGCGGCGGTGCGGCCCTTGCCCATGTTCAACTCACCGAGCACGCGGCCGAATTCGACTCCGACGGGATGTTCGCGGAACTCATCAACCGCTTCCTTCAACGCTTGCAGAAACGTCGAGCCGGCCTCCATCAGCAGCGTGACCAGGTCGAGCAGAAACGGCATCCGCCGCTTGATGAGCACCAGCCGGTAGCGAGCGGTGTTGCGCAGACGGCGGCGTAACAAATAACCCGTCAGAATCGTGCACAGGATCGCCATCACGATGCCGGCCGGTCCCATCATCTGCGTGCAGACATAGACGAACAGGGGCATCAGCATCAGGGCCTGAATCTCGATCCGCGCGAGATACTCTTCCGCCGTCCAGAACCTCGCCAAACCGGCCGCCTGGATTTCGCGGCCGATCTCGGGAAGTTGGTCCACAAACGCGCCGCGGTTGAACCGCGCGAAGGCCTGCACCAGCGGTTGCAGCGTCCGAAAGAAAGGACTGATTCGACGCAGCTCGTTGATCCGGTTGACATCGTACCGCCACTCGTTGTCCTGGGTGAGGTCATCCGTGGCGAGCGTTCGCCAGATCGTCCACACGAACAGAAACACCGCCGCGCCAAACATCAGCGAAATGATCGCCGGTGGGATCGGATTGACCATCAGCGGAGAAACGGCGAGCGGTACGAACATCATCACAGTGCGATCCTCTTAAAACGTGACCGCGATTGTAAGCGGGCAGCCGGATTGCGCGAAAGGCTGGGCCGATACGAAGGCCGGGCCATCGCCTTGTTGAATCTGGGAGATTGGGTACCACGGTGACGGAGCTTCGACGTGGCCGTGAGATCGGGAATCCGCCTTCACGCCCTCTCACGGCCACGTTGAAGCTCCGTGACCGTGGCACCCCCCATTTGAAAAAGGCGATGGCCCTGGATACGAAGGCCAAATCTCAAACTTCAAATCCGAAATCCGAAACGAATCCCCTGGGAGAAAATCTCAAAACACCAAACGACGACTGTTTCAGACATCACGCGGTGAGAGGCTCGTTTGGGATTCGTTTCAGGTTTCGTGCTTGTGATTTGGTGTTTTCTCACCGCTGCTTTGGCTCGACAATCAACACGGCATTGCACCAGTTGGCGTAGTCGGAGACATCCGCCTTTTCCCCAAACTCGACGAGCAGCGTCAGTCGCTTCGCACCACGAACGGCCACCGGCGGGATGTCGAGCGGGGCGGAGCGGCCGGTGATTTCGTCGCTGATCCAAGTCCGTTTGCCATCCAATTCGACGGCGAAGCGGACGCTGCCCCCTCCGTTCGCGCAGTCATCGACACCGACGGTCGCTCGAAACTCGCGCTCGTTTCCCAACAAGACGTATGTCGCCGACATGCGGCTGTGCATCCCGAGACCCGCGCCGGACTCGGTCCCTCGCAGCGACAGCGGGCCGTGCAGCACATTCGCGTTCTTGACCAGCGACCACTTCGTCGCGAGGTACGGCACGAACGAGACTTCTGTCGGCTCGCGATCAGCCAGTGAAATCGCACGGCCGCCGTAGACGTGGCATGACACGACCGCAGCCAGCGGCAGCGTGAGGGCCTGCTTCGTCGATGTGGTCAGCTTGAGGTCGCTCCCTTGCAACTCGGCGCTCGTCGCGGTGAAGCGCGAGCCGTCCACGAGTGAGAACACCAACCGACGGCCTTCGACTTTGGGGGCACTCGTCAACTCGGGATTGAAGCGGATCGCGCGGACTCGGCTGCGGTCGAGCTTTAGTGGACCGGTCGTTCCCTTCAACTCGACGAACGCGCCGTCGAGCTGCTCGAATTCCCCCTGCGTGCGGTCGCCGTTGACCAGCAGCACGATGTCGTCTCCTGGAGGCAGCGTCTGCAAATCGGCGAACAATCGCTGGCGATCAGTCTTCGCGACAGGCAGGTCGAACACCACGGCCGCCACCGTTTCGAGTGGCAACTTCCAGTCGCTCTGAGCCGTGCCTCGCTTCCACGCCGCAGTCAGCACGTCGTCGGAAATCACCGTGGGACGAGCGACCAGCCGATCCCCGTTGACCAGCAGCACGAGCGCCTCGCCACCGACGAACGCCGCAGTCTTGCGGTTGAAGTGGAGCGAAACCACTTCGTCGAGCGGCAACTCACGCCGCGCATCCCCTTCGATGGTGAGTCGTTCGTTCGTCCAAGCCCGCAAAGTTCCGCCTATTCTCGTCACGCTCGTGGCTTCGACGACGGAGACAACCTCTTCCGCAAATCCCCGCGACGCAACAAGGCATCCCCACCACAACACACTCGACACGATCATGATTCGCACGGGCGGGCCTTCATTAGAAATAGTGATGCAGGTGAGCCGGGTGGCGTCAGCGGCTTTGCACAAAAAATGTAGGGTGGGCACTGCCCACCACAAACGATGGTGGAATGGTGGGCACTGCCCACCCTACATGAAGTATGCAACCTGATTATTTGTGCAAAGCTGGCGTCAGCCCCCGGACTCCGTCAATGAAGAGTCC
>JAYUFF010000525.1:0-1926 GCA_043738825.1 Schlesneria sp. | reverse complement strand
CGCCGCTGAACCAGCCGCGTTTCGCCGCGTGAATCCAGCGACGCAGCTTGAACTCTTGCCGCTGACTGACGCTGTCCGATTTGACCGTGAACGCGTGCGTATCGACGTGGTACTCGGGCCCGCGCTGGACGACGAGGGTGTACTCGCCGGGCGGCAGATGCACCGACTCGCCGTCGGCCCGATAGATCTGCTCGTGGAAGAAAAAGTCGGGAGCCAACCGTCGCGCGGGGTTCGGATAGACGCGGCCGAACTTGTCGCGAATTGTCAGCGCGGCCATCGTCGGAGTACCGTCGAAGTCCTTGATCCCGAGAGCGACCTCGACCGCCGGAACGCAGGTGAACAGGACCGGCACCGAATTGCGGAAGCCCAAATCCTGCGTTCCCTGTCCCACGTGAAAGCCGAGTAACGCCTCACGCCGTCCCACATCGCGGCTGTAGAGTTGAACGATGCGGTACTCCAGTTCGAGTCCCGACAGGCCGGGCTTGAGTGGCTGCTTGTCGAACATCTGCGCATCGAGGAACCGGTTCGGAACGTCTCCCGGCTGAACGAGCTTCTCGTCGGTCATCGGTTTCTCGCGCGAGTTCTTCGAGCCGCGCTGATAGACCGGCAGCAGGTTGGGACTTTCGGGCACGAGCGGCGCGGTGACGCCCGCCTCGTTGTACACCTTCACCAGAAACGTGCGCCATCCCTGCTGCACCAACTCGCGCTTGGCGGGGCCTTCGACCAGAGAGACGCGGCTCTCGGGATTGATGCTCACGCCGACGATGCACAGTTTGTCGAGCACCTTCTGCACGGCCTCGGTGCAGTCGGCGTCCTTCTCGATCTTCAAAGCCGCTTCGACCGCCTTGCGATCTTCCGCACTGAGCGGCGACCCGATGAATTCGAGCGCCTGCACGAGTCGCTCCGTCGCCGCGACGAGCGGTTGTTGTTCGACCTTCGCGACGTTGGGCCATTTGCCGTCGGCCGCCTCCAACGGCGAGGGCGAGACGCTCCCCCACAGACAGTTCAGACCAAGAGCCAGCGCGAGGCAGTGAGTCGAACGAAGCATGGCAGTCTCCTTGCGGGTGTACATGGGAACAGTCATCGCGATTGCCAAACGGACGGCGATCAATATACTCCGATGACACAAATCGTCCATGAACTCTGGTGGGAGGACTGGCAGGTGTACAAGGTGTTTCGTTCGTCGGAGGACAGCTCCTCCGGCAACCAGTTCTTTCAGAACTTGGTGCAAAGTTTCAAGCCGTTGTTGTTGGAAGAGATTCTCAAGCACAAGTGGCTGGCGTCAGAAATCGCCAAACGCGACCTCGGCAATCAGGCGATCGCCGATTGGTTTGATCGCTACTGGTGGAAGTTCTGCCGAGGTCGTCGGCTGGAGCATGTCGAGGGAAAACGATGCTGGCGCGAGTTCCGAGATTCGGACTTTGCCCTGTTGCGAGCGATGCTGCGAATCGCCGATGAGGCGGGCCTGCGAGACCTGCGAAATCAACTCGAACAGGTTCTCGACCGCATGAAGGGAAGGAAGACTCCCATTCACGACAACTTTGAAATCATGATGTGGGCGTTGGGTGAGGCGGGCATCAACCTGCAGCGCGTGCATGAGTTCCTGTTGCTGATCGACATCGACAGCGCCCGCCTGCCGATCCCCGACGAATGGAAATACGTGTTCGCCGTGTGAAGCCCGCGCCCGTTTGGATTCCGTTCCCAAGATAGCGACTTGGAAGTCACGGCCACGCCGATGCCGACGTGGCCGTGTTCGTTTGAGAGGCTATCCGAGAATGGAGTTGGGCGTAACCAGTGAACCGATCGGGTCTTGGGTGCCTAGTGCTGTGTCACAGCTAAGAATGGGGGTTGTTGTCGTAGCCACGTTCGCCAGAACGTGGGCGAGACGCTGGATTGACCCCACGCTCTGGCGAGCGTGGCTACCCC
>JAYUFF010000524.1:0-1928 GCA_043738825.1 Schlesneria sp. | reverse complement strand
CAGACACGATTCACGATGACGCGCGCGGTCAGCGGATTCGCGGGATCGACGATTGCGCGAGCCAACTCCAACCGACCGCTGCCGTGCGCGAAGGGCTTTCGGTTGTCTCGTTCAATCGCTGACAGAAACTGGCGCGGCAC
This sequence comes from Schlesneria sp., assembly GCA_043738825.1. Classification (GTDB taxonomy): domain Bacteria; phylum Planctomycetota; class Planctomycetia; order Planctomycetales; family Planctomycetaceae; genus Schlesneria. The sequence goes on along the minus strand of JAYUFF010000524.1, from coordinate 1,788 downwards.
GGTGTCGCCCAAACGATTGGGGTTTCCTCGCACGAAGACGCGCGGGTCGTAAGACTCACCATCCCGCAGGACCATCGCGCGCGGCGGTGCTCCCGGCCCACGGATCAACCACTGTTCGACCTCTTTCAACACCTTCTGGTATTCGCCCTGAGAAGCCCGGTCCGGCAGCAGCGAGAGAAAGCCCCAGCCAAAAATGAGTGGCACGCTGGCGGGAGCCGTCTCGCCATACAACTCGATCCGCAGTTCCTCTTCATCAGGATCGGCGAACCGTTCCGGCGCGGGCCGCTTGAGAATCACCGCCTCGCGCAGCGATGCTTGCCACTTCACGTGAATCGACTTCATCAACTCGCCGTAACGCGCGGCGACCTCGATCAACGATGCGGGCGAAGGCGAACCGTAGACGGATTTCACAACCAGCGCGTTGAACTTTCCTGTCCCCTCGCCCCGGCCTTGCGGGGAGAGGGTTAGGGTGAGGGGTGCTTTTGCCGCTTCGCCCTTGAATCGTTCTTCGGGGAGAGACGCCAGCTCGAACCACGGCCCCCACACGGGGTGCGTTGCCAAAAGGCCCGTCTTGTCTTCCCCCTCAACCTTCACCCCTCGACCATCAACCTTGTCCAAGTACGCCTGCCAGCGGACGATCATCGCCGGGTTGAGATCGCCCGGATCGGCGATCAGCATAAAGTCGTCAGTGGCCGGTTTTTCGTTGGCGGCTTTCGCGGCGAGCAGGTACTCGCCGACTCGCGTGCGCGCCCCCTCGACCAATGCCGAGTGCTTCTGCTTCACGAAGTCGTCGAGCTGCTGTTGCCGCAACGCCAGCTCGATGGTGAAGCGACGATAATCCGGCGTGTCGTTTGGCTCCGAGATCAACGGCAACACGAGCGGCTCGGTCGTACTGCGGAAGACGCCGTACAGCGAGTAATAGTCGGCGGTCGGGATCGGGTCGAACTTGTGATCGTGGCAGCGGGCACAGGTCACAGTGAGGCCCATCAATCCGCGAGTGACTACATCGATCCGGTCATCGACGATGTCGTGAACGTTCCCCATGAAGTGCGAACCGACCGTGAGGAAGCCGAGCGCAGCGAACTGTGCGGACGGGGAAGAGGACAAGGGGACAAGGGGAGCGGGGGACAAGGGGATGGACGAACGAGCGTCAGTTCCTTCTTTCCCCTTGTCTCCTTGTCCCCGTGTCCCCTTGTCCCGCTCCAACTCAGCCTCGCCCGGCACCAACAAGTCCGCCGCCAACTGCTCGACCACGAACTGATCGTAAGGCTTGTCCTCGTTCAATGACCGGATCACGTAGTCGCGGTAGGTGTAGGCCCACGGGTACGACTTCTCCTCGAAGAAGACATAGCCCTTCGTGTCGGAGTAGCGGGCCACGTCGAGCCAGTACCGGCCCCAACGTTCTCCATACTTTGGCGAGGCAAGCAGCCGATCGACCAGCCGGTCGAAGGCATCCGGCGTGAGATCGGCTACAAACTCGGCGACTTCTTCGGGAGTCGGCGGCAGGCCGATCAGATCGAACGTCGCGCGACGAATCAGCGTGCGGCGGTCGGCTCGCGGAGACGCTGCCGAGTTCGCCGCTTGCAATCGTTCGAGCACGAATCGATCGATCGGCGTCTGGGACGACGAGTCGTCTGCGATGCGGGGAACGCTCGGTTTCGTCACCGGTTGAAACGCCCAGTGCGTTCGCCACGCCTGAGACAACGCGGAACCGGACGACTCGCTCGGCCAGGGGAGTCCGAGGTCGATCCATTTCGTCAGCGCGGCGATCTGCTCGTGCGAGAGCCG
>JAYUFF010000523.1:0-5127 GCA_043738825.1 Schlesneria sp. | reverse complement strand
GGCTCACACACTTTTCGAGCTGCACCACCGCCTCTTTGGGGAATCCGAGGAAGCCGTAGTGATAGCCGAGCAGGAACCGCAGGCCGGGGTCGTCAGCCTTGTCCTTCGCCGCCTTTTCAAGTGCCCTCAGTTGCGCCGTGTAATCGTCCACCTTGCCATACAGTTCGCGGTAGTTCTTGATGACGACTTCCCACTTCTCCGCAGGCAACGATTGCATGGCGAACTGCGTCGCGCCGGCCGACTCGTTGAACTGCTCGGTCGCGAACATTCCCTGAGCCATCATGAGGACCAACACTCCGTTGTCGGGATCATCAATGATGGCGTGCCGCCACGCACGGACGGCACTCTTGTAGTCGCGAGCTTTGAACGACGACTCGCCAATCTGAGCGAACTCTTCGGCTGAGGGGAGTGCCCCACCCGCGTTCGCCTTCGGATCGGCACCCGCCAACTGCGGCGCGAGCGATGTCACAACAGTATCCGTCGGCGTTGCGTTCAGTCCCCCCAGCATCGTGGCCTGAGCCACCGGCGAGTAACTCAGGCTCGACGCACCGAGTCCCAACCCCACACTGCTGTAACCGCCCAGACCAGGCACCGCACTGGCGTAACCATAGCTGATCGGCTGGTACGCACAGACGGGTTGGTAGGCGAAGTAACCGTTGGAATAACCCAGTCCATAGCCATATCCACTGTATCCGTAGTTGCGGTAACCATAGCCGCCATAGCCGTAGCCGCCGTATCCGTAGCCACCGTATCCGTAGCCACCGTATCCCAAACCGTAGCGGTACGGAAAGCGGCCAAATCCAAGGCCGAGATAATACGGTTGGTAGTATCCGAAGGAGCCGAATCCACCGTAACCGTATCCTCCCAGCCCGTACCCGCCGCCATACCCGAACCGCGACCCGCCGTAATGGCGATGCCCGTAGTTGTAGTTGTAGTTGTAGTTTTGAATGATCGTGTTGTTCGCTCTGTTTCCACCATGATGCCCGACATGATTGGCTCCAACACCACCGAGGTTCACACCCGCATGGTGATGATTCAAGGCGGCGAGCCCCGTTCCTGAATTGCCGCCCAGCACGTTCCCCGCATGGCGGGCAGAGCTCAAGGTGCCGGCTTGATTCAATGTTCCAGTATGATGATGCGAGAGGAACGAGTTGTTCAGGCTGGTGGTTGTCACCGCAGCCCGATGATTCGCCGAACTCGACTGAAGCGACTGACCCGCATGGTGAGTCGAAGCATTTTGGTGAGCCGATGCTGTCCCCGCGTGGTGTTGCAGAAACTGTGAGCCGTGTTGCGCGTTCGTTCCGTTCGTCAGGCCACCGAGGTGATGAGTCGCCGCTGCATTCCCCGTGAGCGTCTGGACGCGATTGGCACCATGCTGCTGATAGAACGACGCGTTGTGCTGTAGCTGGTGCGTTGTCGTTCCCAAGTGTTGGGAGCCGGCACCGTTCAGCACGCCTTGGTGTCTCGTCGCACTTTGCAAAGCGTTGTTATGAACGCCCTGGATGCTGTTGTTGTGAATCGTGCCAACGTGACCCATGTTGAAGCTGCCGTGATTCACGCTGGGTTGGTTGAAGTGGTGAACCGAAGGAGAACTCTGCATTTGACCACCGAAGTGCGTCGCACCTTGATGCATGTGCTGGGCACCACCGAAGTGCTGGGCACCTCCCCCAAAACTCCCGACGTGTCCACCTCCGAAACTGCTGCCGCCGCCCATGTGTCCACCGCCAGCATGACCACCACCAGCATGACCACCGCCAGCATGGCCACCGCCAGCATGGCCACCGCCGCCGCCACCCCCACCGTGGCCGTGACTGGCAGACAGGTTTTGAAGACTGAGCAATGAAAGTCCAACGACCAAGCACGTGGTAAGTCGCATTGAGCGGAACATGATCAAGACTCCAGTCGCGAAGAAGACGCAGACGTTCAACCAAAACTTCTACCGAGATTCTACACCTCTCGCTAGCAAGAAGAACGTGCGGCTTTCCGATTCTTAAGATCGTCCATTGACGGGCTGAACGGCGCGATGATTTACAAACCTGCAAGATCGTTAGCTTGGAGTTCGCCGCGTTTGACGAGCCTCCCGAGTGGGGAGCCGCGCTGGCCGAGTGAGTTGCCGTCGTGAACGGCGCTCCAACACTCGTACTCGCCACGCCGTGCGTGACCGCTACGACAGGTCACTGTCTGTGTCCGCTTTGGTTGAGCGGCCTCTCAGAATCGCAGCCCGATCCCCGCAACGGGGCCGTGAAAACTGGTGCTTCCCAGTTGAAAATAGTCGTAGCCGCAGAAGATTTCAGACCGGCCCACCATCGCGCCGATGGTCGTCCGGTTGTGAAACAGCCCTGCATCGCCGAGCCGACCGACATCGAAGACGCTCGACACCGTCCACGGTTTCCGGGGGAACCAGTCCGCGCCGTAGGTGAGGTTGAATCCCAACTCGGTGCCGAGATCATCGGCCAGCCAGTTCACGCCGGCTCCCGCGCGGAACTGCCACTTCTCGCTCTGAGCAAACCGAAAGACGACATTGGCATCGCCGGTCCACAGGCCGTCATGGCCTCCACCAGAAAGCCTCTCGCTCCAATGGTTGGACTCGATGTCCAAACCGATTCGTGACAAAGTGTCCAACTGCAATCGACCGGAGAGCCGCTTCACATCGCCATCCCACGTGTCAGCGGAAATCAGTTGCAAATTCGCCATCCAGCCCCGGCCCGTGCCCTCGTGTTCTCCATCGACAAACATGGCGGACTCATCCAAGTCATACGGGTACGCAGGAAACATCCCGACTTGATCGTACTCGTCTCCGATTGCCGCGCACGGGATGGTGAACGGCGCGGACAAAATTCCCAGCGCCATGCTGCCAAACATTTGTGCTACGGGGCCACCGTCGCGGTCGCCGTTTCGCGAAGAACACGAATCACTTCGAGACGTGTCCCCGTGTGAATTTTCCTTTCGCGGCTTGGGAGGCGGCTTGGGGTCGTCGGAGCGTGTCTCTTCACGCAATGAATTCAGACGCCCGTCAGTCGCTCTCGCAATGAATTGCTCGGGTTTGGCCGACGAGTTCCTCTGAGCAACGCGATTCGACACGCAGCCCATCAGAACGATGAGCAACAGGGGCGAGCATCGGATGCAAACGCGAATTTGATCGTTCATCGCAGCACTCATCGACGACAAGGTGACGACCGATTCCCGCCAGCCGAAACAGAAAGTCCGCAGCCTGTAGCACAAGTTGCAAACTGCGGCTATCCGAATCGAAGCACTCGTGCCGGGGAGTGGTGTCCTACTGACCCGCATGAAACTTCCTAAAGTTCGCCAATACGGAGTTCCATCAGCCGCAGGGCGCTAGCCCCGGTTGAACCGGACGCTAGCGCGTTCCGGCTGATTTGCCGTCGCGATCAAGAATCTTTAGCGAACTCCACGCGGGTCAGTAATTGGGAGATGCAGCGACCCGGGCGCTCCGAAGCGTCCGGGTCGCTATTCGGGTGGCCCGTGAAATTAGGACACGACCTATCGGGGAGGAGCGGAAAATCAAAGCATTTTCGTCGCCGCTTCCATCAGCCGCTGTTCGGTGAACTCGCCGCGCGAGAACTCTCCCGTCAGGCGGCCTTCGCAGAGGACGAGAATGCGGTCGCAGACGGCGATCAGCTCGGGAAGCTCGCTCGACGTGATGACGATGGCCAGACCGTCGGCACACAGTTGGTCGATCAGCCGGTAAATCTCCGCCTTCGCGCCGACATCGATGCCGCGCGTCGGATCGTCGAGCAGCAGCAGCTTCGGCTTCGTGCGGAGTGCTCGCGCGATGATGCACTTCTGCTGGTTGCCGCCGCTCAGGCTGGAGATCGCGGCCGATTGACCGGCGGCTTTCACTCGCAAGGCGGCGATCGATTCAGCGGCCGCGACCTGTTCGGCTGACCCGTTCACAAAGCCGCCGGTGGCGACCTCGGCCAGCGATGACAGCGTGATGTGTTCGCGCACGTTCATCGGTGAGAACAGGCCGTACCGCTTGCGGTCTTCGGTGACGAGGGCGACCCCCGCGCGAAGAGCCTCCTCGGGATGATCGAACGCCACCTTGCGGCCTTCCAGTTCGATGCGGCCTTGCGGCGGCTCGGGACTCGCGCCGTACAGGCATTCGAGCAACTCGGTCCGTCCCGCTCCCATCAGCCCCGCGAAGCCGACAACCTCGCCGCGTCGAACCGAGAACGAGATGTCCTTCAACCGCCACTGCCGCGCGTGACCCGGCCACGGCAGCGCGAGAGACTCCACCCGCAACGCGGCCTTGCCAGGCTGACGGTTCGCGCCATAGTCGCTCGCGCCGATGTCGCGGCCGACCATCAGATGCGTGATCTCGCGCGGAGTCGTCTGCGCGCGATCCAGCGTCTTCACCACCTTGCCATCGCGCAGCACGGTGATGCGATCCGCATCGCGGAACACCTCGTCCATTTTGTGAGAGATGTAGATGATCGTGACTCCCTGTTCGCGCAGCCGGGCAATGATGCGGAACAGCCGCTCGACTTCGGATTCGGTCAGCGCACTGGTCGGCTCATCCATAATGAGGACTCGCGAGCGTGAAGCTCGGAACGCGGAGCTCGGAGCGGAGAGCGTGGAATGCTGGACTGCGAGCGAGGAACGCGTTGCTGGCTTTGTCCCCTCGCCCCCGTCTTCGGGGGAGAGGGCTAGGGTGAGGGGGCTTTTCTTTCCCCGTTCCGCACGCCGCGCTCCCCGTTCCGCACTCAATGCCTTCGCGATCTCGACCAACTGCTGATCGCCGATGCGCAGCGAGCGAACCGGATCGCGCGGGTCGATGCGGCATTCGAGCGACTCGAACAACGAAGCGGCTTCCTGCTCCATGCGTCGGTCATCGAGAAATCCCAGCGGCGTGCGCAGCTCTCGCCCCAGAAAGATATTTGCCGCGACCGACAGATCGCCGACCAGATTCAGTTCCTGATGAATGATGCTGATGCCACGGGCCTCGGCGTCGCGAGTCCCCGTCAGCGCGAGCGGCTCGCCAGCGACGACGATCTGCCCGTCGTAGTCGGTGATGACGCCCGACAGAATCTTCATCAGCGTGCTCTTGCCCGCCCCGTTCTCGCCGCACAGCGCGAGGAACTCACCGGCCCGCACGTCGAACGACAC
>JAYUFF010000522.1:0-5134 GCA_043738825.1 Schlesneria sp. | reverse complement strand
GCAGCGTCAGCGAGGGCGTCGTCACGGTTCGCCCTCGCTGACGCTGCGGGTTCGTGTGCGGCGCTCTGTTCTCTCGACGAAGAATCCATGGGAAGTCTAGGGTAACGGCCAGATGGTATCCCTCGCGCTGCGCATCGGCAACGTGTGGCAAACGAGCAACGTGGGGGTCGCCACGACGTTGCCGAAACGCCTCATCGTTCAGAGGCCCTCACACGAAGTCGATCACTGTCAATGTGGCTTATCCGCTGGGACAACAGGGAGTTGAACATCAATCGTGTCTGAAGGTTGGCGCGTTGGCATTCTATTTGTTTAGGGAGGTGTCAGATCGTTCCGACTGCTTGACGTTTGTTCGCTTCGCAGCGAAACGATCCCCTTCTGTGTGCAACAAGTTGCTCAGGATCCCTCGCCATGTCCAAGCCCGTGATTGTCGTGCTCAGTCGGGATCAATCGATGGCCTCGGAACTGCCGGGTCTGTTTCAGGGGAAGGCCGACATCCGCGCCTGCAACTCATTCGACGAACTGGTTGATCTCGGCCGGCATGTCGAACCGCAGGCACTGGTCGCGGACTTTCGCCGGATGGGAAGCGGCGGCCATGCCGAAAACCGCATTCTCGAATCGGTTCAGCAACGATTCCCCAAGCTGCGCGTGGCGATGGTCACGTCGGACGACTGCCCCGAACCGCTCGCTCGCCACGCGGCGACGCATGACATCACGCTCTGTCGCGGACATCTCGATCGCGCCACGTTGCTGAACGCGTTCCGATCGCTTTTTCCGGAAGAGGTCGAAGCTGCGCCGATCGCGGCCCCGTCGCAACGGCCTCACGTCAGTTCGACGCTACTCCCCAACGATCTGGGTGATGAGCAGTCACTCGGTGTGATGACCGGGATCAGTCGGCGGTTCGAGACCAACTCGCAGCACCTCAATCAGATGTTGCTCGATCTGGAAGTGGCCGCGCGTCACGACGTTTCAATCCTGCTGATCGGTGAGACCGGTGCGGGCAAGACATTCCTGTCGCGGCTGATCCATGAAGTCAGTCCGCGCCGGCACGAGCCGTTCCTGCCCGTCGCCTGCGGTGCCTTGCCGCCCGATCTGATCGAGGGCGAATTGTTCGGTCACGTCAAGGGAGCGTTCACCAGCGCGCATGCCGACAAGGAAGGAAAATTCCTCGCGGCGCGGCGAGGTTCGATTCTGTTGGACGAGATCGACGTACTCGGTCTCGACCAACAGGTCAAGTTGCTGCGAGTCATCGAGACGGGTGAGTTCGAGCCGGTCGGATCGAATCACACACAGCACTGTCAGGCGCGGCTGATCGTGGCCAGCAACCTCGAACTCCAGCCGCTTGTCGAGCAGGGGCGGTTCCGGCCGGACCTGTACTATCGCCTCAACATGTTGAAGTTCGTGATCCCGCCATTGCGTCAGCGGAAGATGGACATCGTGCCGCTGGCCCGAAAGTTCGTCCGGCAATTCGCGATCAAGCACGGTGTGCGGATCGAAGAGATCGACGCCAGTCTGTTCAGTTCCCTGATGAACTACCCGTGGCCCGGCAACGTCCGCGAGTTGGAACACGTCATTCAGCGCTCGGTCATCTACTGCCGCGATGGCCGTCTGTCGGCGGAGCAACTGCCGCATCACGTGCTGTCGGGAACAGCCGGACCGACGAATGACCCGACGGTGGTTCTCGGCTTGGGCTATGGAACGGCTTCGTCGGCGCAGTCGGCTCCCGCTGACAAGACCCTCGGTGGGCAAATTGCCCTAAGCGAGAAAGAGATCATCGAGCAGACGTTGTTCAAGAACAGCTTCAGCCGCACGAAGAGCGCCAAAGACCTCGGCATCAGCCGCGTGACGCTTTACAACAAGATGAAGAAGTACGGCATGATGAAGGGTTGAGGGATGAAGGTTGAGAGTCGAAGGTTGATGGTTGAGGGTTGAAGGTCAGAAAAGCCAGGAAAGTGGTGGCTTTGTTCTCTCTGACCCTCAACTTTCGACCATCGACCCCAACCCTTCTTCTGACCTTCAACCATCGACCGTCCACCATCAACCCTTGCAGGCCCGAGTCGATTCGGTTGTATTGTCCGCACTTCCGATGATCGACTCCCTCGCGAACAAGGCTGAAAACCGATGCACGGCTTTGAAGGTGGCGCTCCCCTCGACGAGTCCTCTCTTTCCACAGGTCCGTGGTGGAAGGAACTCAATCGCTATCACTGGTTCGTGTTGCTGGTGTCGGTGCTGGGTTGGATGTTCGACACGATGGACCAGCAGTTGTTCAATCTGGCTCGCGGTCCGGCGATTCTGGAACTCAGTGGGCCGCAGGACGCACAGTACTGGGGGGGGGTGGCCACCACGATCTTCATGCTCGGGTGGGCCACCGGTGGCATCGTGTTCGGAATCATGGGAGACCGCTACGGTCGGGCCAAGACGATGGTCATTACCATCCTGCTCTATTCGCTGTTCACCGGTTTGAGTGCGGCGTCCCAAGGCTACTGGGATTTTGTGCTGTACCGGTTTCTGACGGGACTGGGAGTCGGTGGCGAGTTCGCCGTCGGTGTGGCTCTCGTCGCCGAGACGATGCCCGAACGTGCGCGACCTCACGCGTTGGGCTGGCTGCAAGCCTGCTCGGCCATCGGTAACATCACGGCGGCCTTCGTCAGCATGGGGCTGGCTCCGCTCGAGGCCGCCGAAATGCTGGGTGAATGGAAGCCGTGGCGTTACATGTTCCTGGTTGGTGCGTTGCCCGCTCTGTTGGCCCTGTTCGTCCGTCGCCGTCTGCAGGAACCGGAAAAATGGAAGGCCATGCGGGCCGACAAGACTCAAAAGCTCGGTTCGATCCCGGAACTGCTCGGCACGCCGTGGATTCGCCACCGCGCCATTGTCGGGCTGTTGTTGGCGACTTCGGGCGTGGTCGGACTGTGGGGCATTGGCTTCTTCAGTTTTGAACTCGTTCGATCCGTCTTCCGCACGACGTTTGAAGCCGAAGCCCGGGCGGCCGGAGGCGAACAGATTGATCGCGAGTTCATCCGGGCCGTGCTCCAGCATCCGAATTTCATCGGAGAGACCTCGAAGCGGGTGGTCAGTGCCAATGCGCTGGTCGTCGCCGACGCCAAGGCGCTGTACGGCGCGGCACTGAAGTTGGGCAAGGAATCGAAAGCGGTGTCGCTGGACGCAGCGCTGGATTTGCTCGACAAGGACAAGCGACCGCAGTCGGCAGAGGATCGACAACGCCGGCGCGAGTACGCCTCGGAACCGACCCCGCTGGCGGACGACAAGATTCCGCATGTGGAGGCGATCGCGGCACGGCACAAGAAACTCGAAAGTCGTCTGACGTTTTGGGCCGGCGTCAACGGCTTGCTCTTCAACATTGGAGCGTTCTTCGGCATCTATTCCTTCAGCAAGATCACTCAACGAATCGGACGCAGGCCCACGTTTGCTCTGGCGTTTACACTCGCCTTATTTGCGACAGCGGGGGCATTCTGGTTTCTCGGCAGCTTTTCAGACATCTTCTGGATGGTGCCGATCATGGGCTTCTTTCAGATCTCCCTGTTTGGAGGCTATGCGATTTACTTCCCCGAACTGTTCCCGACTCGACTGAGGAGTACTGGGATTTCGTTCTGTTACAACGTGGGACGTTACCTGGCGGCGGCCGGTCCGCTGTTGCTCGGATACTTGGCGGACAAGACGTTCGGCCATCACGGTGAGTTGCTGGCGATGCGGTATGCCGGCGTCACGATGTGTGTGTTCTTTCTGCTCGGCCTGGCCGTGCTTCCGTTTGCACCCGAAACGAAGGGGAAGCCGCTGCCGGAGTGAATTGGCCTCTGGTCAACGCAGCGAAGGCCGGATAACGTACTCGCTCGGCAACCTACCCGACACAAGCGGGAACGGAGTCCGAAAGGAGCGTGCGAACATGATGTGTCCGTTTTGTCGGAATGGGGACACGAGCGTCATCGACTCGCGCGCCAGCCAGGATTTTGTGATTCGTCGCCGGCGCAAGTGCCTGAGTTGCGACCGCCGTTTTACGACGTACGAGAAAGTCGAAGACTCTCCTCTGAAGGTCATCAAGAAGGACGGCACGCGCGTCCCGTTCGACCGCGAAAAGATCAAGTCGGGCCTCGAAAAGTCCTGCTACAAGCGGCCGATCAGTGACGAGCAGATGGAAGTCATCATCTCGGACATCGAGGCGTCGCTGTACGAACAGTTCGACCGCGAAGTCCCCTCGCGCGAGATCGGCGAAAAGGTGATGGAGGCTCTGCGGAAGATCGACCACGTCGCGTTCGTCCGCTTCGCCTCGGTCTACCGCGAGTTCCAGGATGTCAACGATTTCGTCGAGGAACTGGAACCCCTGCGGTCGGATCGACGGCGATAAAGAAACAAAGCCCGCGCTGCAATACAGGCGGGCTTCATTTCTTTTGGTTGAACGCGTTGGCTAACGATTGAACAGGAAGGCCGGGCTGTTGATGAGTGCCCACATCAGGTCTTGGGCACCCTCGGCGAGGCCGTTGGCGGCGAGGTACTTCTCGCCCTGCTGACGCTCGATGTCGGTCGGCATGCGGTTGAAGACCGACAGGTAGATCTCTTCGACCATCTTGGCCGGTTCGACCTTGGCCGCGAGTTGCTTCGCGATCAGACCCTGCGGGTGGACGAGGGCCTCCGAAATCGTCGGGCCGTTGATGAGCGACAGCGTCTGCGCGAGACTGACCTCGGACGACCGCTCGCACTCGCACGGGGATTCACGCGGGGCGCGGCCAAACATGTCGAGGAACGCGACCGCTCCCGAGGCATCGGGCAGTTGCGAAGCGTGGAAGCCACTCGGAACGCCCGGCAAATTTGTGGGCGAACCGGTCGCGGTCATGATCGCGTCGAACAGTTGCTCGGCGGCCAGGCGGCGAGGCGTGGCGTGCGAGTAATTTGTATCGTCGTCTTCATTCCACTGGTGCGTCACGAAGCTGCGTTGATACGTGTGCGAGTTCGTGATCGTCCGCAACAGTTGCTTCAGGCCAAAGCCATGCGCCACGAAATCACTCGTCAGCGCATCGAGCAATTCCGGGTTGGACGCGGGATTGCTGAGACGGATGTCATCGACCGGGTCGATGATTCCCTTGCCGTTCAGGTAGCTCCAGTAACGGTTCGAGAGGCTCTTCGC
>JAYUFF010000521.1:0-1931 GCA_043738825.1 Schlesneria sp. | reverse complement strand
GAAGCGAGTCCCCTATGTTCCTCATCCCGCTCGAACTTCCTCAGAAGTGAAGCCGACATGACTACTGATCTCGAAATCGATGTGCGACCCCGACCGATGACCGCCTGCAAAGCGGAGGCAACCGATCAGCCAAACTGGCTCGAACGACTGGGACGCCGCGCGCTGCTGGCTCGGCTACAGAAGTTGCAACACGGCCAGATCACACTCGCCGAGGGAGACTCGATTCACACGTTTGGCCGCCGGACATCAACGTGCTCGCTGCACGCCTCGCTGGTCGTCCATCGACCTCCGTTCTTTCGACGAGCGGCGTTCGGCGGCGACGTTGGCGCGGCGGAAGCCTTCATGGATGGAGACTGGTCGTGTGACAACCTCACCGACCTCATTCGCATTCTGATCGTGAACGCGCAGTTGCAAGCGGCTCGACCATCGCAACTGGCTTGGCTGGCGGAGCCGTTGCGGCATCTGGGCCACTGGCTCAATCGCAACACGAAGTCCGGCAGCCGTCGCAACATTGCCGCGCATTACGATCTCGGCAATGACTTCTTCCAACTGTTTCTCGACGAGACATTGATGTACTCGTGCGGCGTGTTCGAGAGTCCCGAGAGCACGCTGCTCGATGCCTCCATCGCGAAGAACGAACGCATCTGCCGCAAGTTGCAGTTGTCGCTCGACGACCATCTGCTGGAGATCGGCACCGGTTGGGGAGGCTTCGCGCTGCACGCGGCAAAGAACTTCGGCTGTCGCATCACGACGACCACGATCTCGCGCGAGCAGTACGAGTTCGCCGTGCAGCGGATCGCCGACGCGGGTCTAGCCGACCGAGTCACCGTGCTGCTTCAGGACTATCGCGATCTGGAGGGGGAGTACGACAAACTCGTCTCCATCGAGATGATCGAAGCGGTTGGCGACGAGTTCTACGACAGATACTTCGCCACATGCAGCCGCCTGCTCAAACCAAACGGTCTGATGGTTCTGCAAGGAATCACGATCGCCGACCAACTTTACGCAGGCTACATCCGGCGAGTCGATTTCATCCAGAAGTACATCTTCCCCGGCGGCTGTTTGCCGTCGGTGACTCGCATTGGCGAGTCGATCACGCGCGCCACCGATCTGCGGTTGTTCCACCTCGAAGACTTCGCGCCCCACTACGCGAGAACGCTCAGTTGCTGGCGAGAACGCTTCCGCGAACGGCTCGACGAAGTGCGTGTACTCGGTTTCGATGAGCGATTCATCCGGATGTGGGAGTACTACCTCGGCTACTGTGAGGGGGCATTCCTCGAACGCAACTGCGGCCTCGTGCAGATGGTGCTGACGAAACCGGGCTGCCGCCGCGACCCGATCGCGCCGGCGATGGAATGACGATGCGTCGTGAGATGCTTCTCGCGGCGAGGGTAGCCCGGTTTCCAATTCCTCCCGTCGGCGGAGCGACGGGACTACCGTAGTCCGGTCGCTCCGCCGACCGGTGGCCATTCCGGTCGCGCGAGCTATGGATTCCCAACGACTCCGTCCGGTTCAAAGTTGCACAAAATGTAGGGTGGGACCAGCGGCGCTTCGCCGCGCCGGCCCACCAGCAAATCACGAAGGTTCTACATGGTGGGCCGGCGCTCGAAGCGAGCTGGTCCCACCCTACTTTGAAACCGGAAGAACCGTGACAGATTCCCCGCGACGGGTTTGCCTTTTCGAGGCGTCGAACTACGCTCTCTGTGAAGGCGTCCCTTTCAGACTGAAGGCTTTCCGTTGCCAGAGCATCTTTCTCCCAAACAAGTCGCCCGGGCGATCGGCGTGAGCGAATCATCGCTCAAGCGCTGGGTCGATCAGGGACTGATTCAGGCCGTCCGCACGGCGGGGGGACATCGCAAGCTGGCACTCGAAGACGTGCTGAAGTTCCTGCGAGAGAACGATCACCCCATCATCGCTCCCGAACTGTTGCA
>JAYUFF010000520.1:0-1932 GCA_043738825.1 Schlesneria sp. | reverse complement strand
TGAGCGGATCGGCGACGGTGTCACCAATTTCGGGCTTGTCCAAGCCCGTCAACGCCACGATGTCACCAGCCGTCCCCTCGGCCACAGGAGTTCGACCGAGCTTGTCGAAGACCTCAACCGTCACGACTTGTTGAGAGACCTTCGAGCCGTCGCCCTTCATCAGGACGACCTTCTGGAGGGGCTTGATGGTTCCGCTCACGATGCGGCCGGTGGCGATCCGGCCGACGAATTCCGAGTAGGCGAGCGACGTGACCATCATCTGAAACGGACCGGTCGGATTGGTGAGCGGACCGGGGATACAACGGACGATCGTGTCGAGCAGCGGCTTGATGTTGTCGGAGGGGATCGTCGGATCGAGCGTCGCAAAACCGGCGCGGCCACTGGCGAAGACGTAGGGGAAGTCCAGCGTTTTGTCGTCGGCTCCCAGTTCCACGAACAGATCGAACGTCTCGGACAGAACCTCCTGCGGCCGGGCGTCGTGGCGGTCAATCTTGTTCACGACGACGATCGGCTGCAGCCCGACTTCCAGCGCCTTCTTGAGCACGAACCGAGTTTGTGGGCGAGGCCCCTCGAACGCATCGACCAAAAGCAGCACGCCGTCCGCCATGCGCAGCACACGCTCGACCTCACCGCCGAAATCGGAGTGGCCCGGCGTGTCGATGATGTTGATCTTGATGTCGCCGTACATCAGCGCGATGTTCTTGGCGAGGATCGTGATGCCGCGTTCTCGTTCCTGGTCGTTCGAGTCGAGGATGCAGTCGCCCTGAAGTTGCGACTCGCGGAACTGGCCGCTGTTCTTGAGCAGGCAATCGACGAGCGTGGTCTTGCCGTGATCGACGTGAGCGATGATGGCGATGTTGCGGATATCGAACCGACGCATGATGAGGAAACTCGGCGAGCCATCTTTCCTCGAAAGGAAAGCCACTCAGGAAACAAACGGGGACAGACTGGCAGACCAACCGGGAAGAGGCAGAATCGAGGGAGGCAGACTCACGGGCAGGCAAACTGACAGACCTACAGGATTCGTCCGACGGAGACCGCACGACGAATGGTGGGGCAGGATAGCAGACCCCACGGCACTGTTGAAGCCAGTTCATGCAGAGATGATCAAGAGACTGACGTTCGGCGGGGTCGGGAGCCCCGCGCCGAACAAGTCCCCTTGCCACCTTGTCCCCCACACGCTTTGTCCCGCCGTCGCGCGCTGGCAGGCTCGCGCGGCTTTACCTATCATCCGCCGCCATGACTCGCGACGTGAAAGTTCATCTGCTGCCAATGCTGTTCGAGCCGGAGGAGGTTCGAGGCGGGATCGCCGTCATCATCGACGTGCTCCGCGCATCGACAACCATCGTTCACGCACTGGCTCACGGTGCGAAGGCCGTCATTCCGGCGGGCGAAGTGGACGAGTCGCGTCGCATCGCCGCAGACTATCCCAAGGACAGCGTGCCCAGGGACAGCGTGCTGCTCGGTGGAGAGCGTGAGGGCGTGCTGATCGAAGGCTTCGATCTCGACAACAACCCGTTCGCCTACTCGCCCGAAGTGGTCGCCGACAAGACGATTGTCTTCACCACCTCAAACGGCACGCGGGCGTTACTGCGAGCAGGCGAGGCCGACCGCATCCTGATTGGTTCGTTTGTGAACCTGCAAGCCGTGGTGAATGTCCTTGCCGCCGACTCGCGCCCGATCCATCTGGTCTGTGCCGGAACGCAGGGCAAGATCACGCTGGAAGATGTTCTGTGCGCGGGCGGCATCTGCCACCGACTGCAACTCTGGAGCGACGATCACGGCGCGGGAGACGATTTCGACTGCGACGACGATCAAACCCAGTTGGCCCTCGACGAGTACTGGTTCCGCGCGGCGTCCCCCGAAGACAACGACTCGGCCCCCATTTTGGAGGCGATCTCGCTGAGCCGGGGCGGTCGCAACTGCCAGCGT
>JAYUFF010000519.1:0-1934 GCA_043738825.1 Schlesneria sp. | reverse complement strand
TGCTGCAATCGGGTCGGTACGAGCAGTACCAACAGCAACTGATCGAGGCGTTCAACCCGGCCGCCGCCGCAGGCGTGATGTGTCTCAACACGTTGTCCGTCGATTGGCAGGGCCGTCTGTTCGACTGCGACTTCAACCAGATGCTCGATCTGGAACTGGAGCCGACCGCCCCACGCACGATCTTCGACTTCGATCCGTCTGCACTCACGAACCGTCACATCGTGACCGGCCGCCACTGCTACGGCTGCACGGCGGGCGCGGGATCGAGTTGCCAGGGGGCGATCGCGCAGTAGCGAGGTTCCGGGACGAACCCTGACCACGTCAACCGTGGGTCGAGTCGATCAATTCGAGCAGGTACTGGCCGTAGCCGCTGTTCTGGAGCGGTTCGGCCAGACGACGCAGTTGGTCACTGTCGATGTGGCCCATGCGCCAGGCGATCTCTTCGGGACAGGCGACCTTCAATCCCTGACGGGCTTCCAGAACGCTGACGAACGTGGCGGCTTCCAGCAGTGAATCGTGCGTTCCCGTGTCGAGCCATGCCGTTCCGCGACCGAGTACCTCGACGCTCAGCAGTCCGCGACGAAGGTACTCGCGATTGACATCGGTGATTTCGAGTTCTCCGCGCGCGGAGGGCTTCAGGCTGCGGGCGATCTCCGCCGCCTGACCGTCGTAGAAGTAGAGGCCCGTCACGGCGAAGTTGGATCGCGGCTGCTTCGGCTTCTCTTCAATGTCGGTCGGTCGGCCGGTCGCGTCGAGGACGACGACACCGTAGCGCTGAGGATCGCGCACGTGGTACGCGAAGACCGTCGCGCCGGTCTCATTCGCCGAAATGGCTTGCAGCGATTGAGCCAGGCCGTCGCCGTAAAAGATGTTGTCACCGAGGATCAGGCAGGCCGGCTCGCTCGCCAGAAACGACTCGCCGATGATCAGCGCCTGAGCGATCCCCTTCGGCTCGGGCTGCTCGGCGTACTCGAACCGCAAACCCCACTCGGAACCGTCGCCGAGCAGTCGTCGATAGAGCGGCAGGTCGTGTGGCGTGCTGATGACCAGAATGTCGCGAATCCCGGCGAGCATGATCGTTGACAGCGGGTAGTAGACCATCGGCTTGTCGTAGACCGGCATCAGTTGCTTGCTCATGACCTTCGTCGCGGGATGCAACCGCGTCCCCGAGCCGCCAACGAGAAGAATGCCTTTGCGCGTTGTCATGTCTGCACTTTCTTGGTCCGAGGCTGAAGCCTTGTAGGGTGCGTGGAGTCCTCGGAACGCACCGGGCGAACAAGGCTCCATCTGGTGCGTTCCGAGGACTCCACGCACCCTACGTTCCAACCCATCACAGGCGAGCCAATTCGTCGCGATAGTACGCCACGGTTCTGACCAGTCCCGTCTTCAGGTCAATCTCCGGCGACCAGCCGAGCAGCGACTTGGCCTTTGTGATGTCGGGGCAGCGCTGTTTCGGGTCGTCCTGCGGCAGAGGGACATGCTGGATCGTGGACTTCGATTCCGGGATCGCCTTCAACACCTCCTGAGCCAGTTGCAGCATCGTGTATTCGCCCGGATTGCCGATGTTGACCGGGCCGATTTCGTGATCCTGGTCCATCATCAGCATCATGCCGCGAATCAAATCGTCGGCGTAACAGAACGATCGTGTCTGCGTCCCTTCGCCGTAGATGGTGATCGGCTGGCCTCGCAACGCCTGCGTGATGAAGTTCGAGATCACGCGGCCGTCGTTCGGGTCCATGCGCGGGCCATACGTGTTGAAGATGCGAATGATCCGCACCTCCAGCTTGTGCTCGTGGTGATAGTTCACGCAGAGCGACTCGGCGACGCGCTTCCCCTCGTCGTAACAGCTTCTCGGTCCGATCGGGTTGACGTTCCCCCAATAGTCCTCCGTCTGCGGATGGACCGTCGGGTCTCCGTAAACTTCCGACGTGGAG
>JAYUFF010000518.1:0-1935 GCA_043738825.1 Schlesneria sp. | reverse complement strand
CCAGCCGGTTCGACTGCCGCCAGAACATCACTTCGGCGAGGTCTCGAAAATACCAGCCGTTCGCCACGATCCCATGCTCGCGCGGCAGCGTCCCCGTGAGCATCGTCGCCTGAGCCGAACAGGTGACGGCCGGCAGCACGGTCCCCAGCGGCCGAGCGAACCCGTCCTCGGCCAGCCTCGTCAAATGAGGCGTCTGCGCCCCGAGCATCTCGTGCGTGAGTCCGACAACGTTCAACAACAGCAACGGGCGAGGCATGGGAACACGATCAGGGATGAGAGTTGAACAGGATCAGGAATGAGTCAAGTTCTGGCGTTGTCTTCAATGTCGCCATCCTCGCTCCGTGTGATGAGCCTTTCACAAGCAGACATCTGATCTCGAAAGGCTCATCACGCGGAGCGAGGATGGCGACGTTGGTCTGTTCGACTCGGACGTGTGTAACGAATCGTCGCTGCTTGTCGCCAGTCAGGCGCACCCGTTTCGGGTAGACTTCGTCCCGCTGCGGTGACTCATACACGCGAGAGAGAAGGCAAGACCATGCGAAATCGATGGCGGACGTTCCTAGTGGGACTGATTTGCGCAGGGCCAACAAACCTGTTTGTCGAGGAGATCAAGATGCACGGGCAGGAAACGAACGCAGCGGCGCAACCGGCCTCCGAGATGGACCGGCAGTTTGCGAGAGTGGCCGCGCGGTATGTGGACGAGTCTCCCGCCCTGTCGCCCGTCAGCGCGACGACGCTGGGAGACCATCGCTACGATCAGGAACTGGACGACATCAGCGAAGCCGCGCGGCAGCGGGAAAGCGACTTCTACCAGCAGCTCTTCACGGAACTCGGCAAGCTCGATCGAAAGCAGTTGTCTCGCGACAATCAAGTCGATCACCAACTGCTGACTCAGCAATTGCGCAGTGACTTTTGGCGGATCGACCAACTGCAAGAGTGGGCCTGGAACCCGATTCTCTACACGCAGATTCCTGGCAGCGCGATCTACGGCTTGATGGCGCGCGAGTTTGCTTCCGTCGAGCAGCGACTGCACAGCGTGACGGCTCGGCTCGAGAAGTTTCCGAAACTCTACGAGCAGATTCGCGCGGCGCTCGATCCCAAGCGAGTCCCGCCGATTCATGCTGAGACTGCCATCAAACAGAATCGTGGCGTGCTGAGCATCATTGAGAACACGGTTCGTCCGCAGATGGCGAAGCTGGCTGAGGCGGATCAGCAGCGGCTGCTCAAGGCCATCGCCATCGCCACCGAGGCGGTCGAGCAACAGCAGACGTGGCTGGAGAAAGAACTGCTGCCCAACGCGCGCGGCGACGCGCGAATCGGGGCCAAACTGTACGACGAGAAGCTCGCGTTCACACTCGGCACGGGGCTGACGCGGCAGGAGATTCGAGACCGCGCCGAATTTGAACTGCGTCGTGTGCGGGCCGAGATGTACACGATCGCGCGGCTGGTGCAGCTCAAGAAAAAACCGGACGCGAAGCTGACCGAAGAACCTTCACCCGAGCAGCAGCAGGAGGTGATCGTCGCCGCGTTGGAGCAGGCGTATGCCGATGTTCCGCCGCGCGATGGCGTGGTCCCTGCCGCGCGGAAGTCGCTCGAATTGTGCCTCGACTTTGTCCGCAAGCACGATCTCGCCACGATCCCCGACGATCCGCTCGACATCATCGTGATGCCGGAGTTTCAGCGCGGAGTGTCGATCGCGTACTGCGATTCTCCCGGCCCGCTGGAGGTTGGGTTGAGCACCTTCTACGCCGTCGCTCCGCTTCCCACCGACTGGACTGACGCGCAGTGTGCGTCGTTCCTGCGCGAGTACAACCTCCGCTCGATCCACAACCTGACGGTTCACGAAGCGATGCCGGGACACTTCCTGCAACTGGCACACGCCAACCGCAGTCCGAACCGTTTGCGAGCGCTCCTGGGATCGGGCACGTTCGTCGA
>JAYUFF010000517.1:0-13684 GCA_043738825.1 Schlesneria sp. | reverse complement strand
CGGCCCGACTTCATCTGCTTCCCCGAAATCTGTGCGTGCAGCGGTGTCATCGCGGAGACGGTCAAGTACGCGCCGGAACTCGAACCGTTCGCGGCGGCTGTCGGTGAGATTGCCCGCGAGGCCAACACGGCTCTCGTCGTACCGCTGCTCGAACGATACATGGGCCGCGTGTTCAATTCGGTCCCCATCGTCGATCGCGCGGGCAAACTGACGATGGTCTACCGCAAGAGCTATCCGACGACGGGCGAACTGGACGCCGGAGTCACTCCCGGCTGGGAAGTCCCCGTCGCCGAATGCGACGGTGTGCGCGTCGGCGCGGCCGTCTGCTTCGACGCCAACTTCGACTCGATCCCCGATCAACTGTCACAACAGCGTGCGCGACTCGTCTTCTGGCCCTCCATGTTCTGGGGCGGAAAGCTGCTGCAACACTGGGCCTTGAGGTACGGCTTCACCATCGTCGTCGCGTTCGGTCCCGAAAGCGCGGTCATCGACATGAACGGCGACTACCTCATCAAGCAGGGTCTCGACACCTGGCAGGTCCGAGGCAAGCGTCTTCCTCCGTGGGCCGTCGCCGAAGTGAACCTCGACCGCGAACTGTTCCATCTCGACTTCAATCAGAACAAGTTCGCCGACCTCCGCGCCAAGTACGGCCGAGACATCGACATCGAAGTCCACCAGCCCGAAGCGTTCTTCCTACTGGCAAGCCGCCGCGACGGCCTCACCGTCGAACAAATCGCCGCCGAGTTCCAACTCGAACCCCTGCGAGACTATTTGGCCCGCAGCGTGAAACTGCGAGAAGACACCTTCGCCCGCACACACCTGCCGCCGAGAAAGTGATATCGACCCAAACGGTCACTCAATCACTTCGCCCCCGCACAGCGACAGGATCGTGTTGAGAAACGCCTTCAACTCGGAGCAGGCGTTCGCTGAGACGAGGAGGTCGTTGTCCTTCAGAATCCGTTTTGCGTCGCGCGGCTTCTGGTAAGAGTCACGGCACTTCCCCGACTCGAAAATCTCTTTGATTCGGTGGGCAGGCGGATTGCTGTGGTTGACCGATTCCGGCATCCCCGACGGAGCGGCTTTGTTGTGCTGCGCGAGCCGCTGGATCGTCGGCCAGAACGGAAGCAGCCACGCTTCGAAGTCGTGTTGAGCTGCATGTGGATGAAACCTCGGTTCGACGCCGACCCATTCCCGCATCTTGGCTTTCGCATTCGCGGCATCTGCGAAATCGCTCGTGCCCGTGTAAATATCGGTCAGCGCAATGACGGCATCAGCGGCGGCCTTACCGATGAATTGGTTCGCAACCACCTTCCGAAGTTTCTCGCCAGTCGGAATGCGGCCACCTTCGCCTTGAAACACGAGCTTCGGCATTTTGCCGGCGAGCCGACCTCGCAAGAACTCAATCAGCTTTTCTTTGAACGCCAGTTCTGTTGCACCTTCGACGAGGACGACGATCTTCATGATCGTCCTCCGAGCACGCCCATCGTCCACAACTGGTCGAGCGTGAAGTCCTTGAGCCAGTGATCGAGGTCGAGGTCATCGCCCCACGTGAAAGTGGTTGCGCCGTCTTCGACATCCGCAACGAGAACCTCTTCCGGTTTGAGGCAGCCAATCAGGTGATCCGACTGTGTCGCCACGATCAGTTGTGTCCGCATCGACGCCTCGCGCATCAAGTCGGCCAACAACATCAGCAATTGAGGATGCAGACTCACTTCCGGCTCGTCGATCAACGTTACGGCAGGCAAGTCGCGACTGAGCAGCAATGCCGTGAGCCATAGAAAACGCAGTGTCCCCTCCGAAAGCTGGTGCATGTAGATCGGTTGAGTGAATTGGCGGTCCTTCCATGCGAGCGCCAGCATCCCCGCCGCGACCGGCGGGAATTCCAGTCGCTCGAAGTCTGGAAACGCCGCGCGGAGCGTGTCTTCGACGACTTCAAAGCGATCACGGTCGGTTTCCCTCAGCGAGTACAAGCATGCAATCAGCGTCTCGCCTTGTTCTCCCGGAAGAGTTGCAGGTCGAACGGACTGGGGAAGTCGTACCTGCGATAACTCGAATGGACGTGCGAACCAAACTGAAGAGAGAAGTTCCTGGGTGATGCGCTCAACCGGATTGGTTGGTTCTGACAACCAAGTTTCCAACCGATTCTCGACCTTTTGATTCTCGGCAGTGAACAACCTCCGCAGACGACTCTCCTTCTCTTCCACGCGATAGCCAATGCCGCGCGGGAAAATTTGAAGCGCGTACTCGGACTTAGAAGTTGCGTATTCAGGCTTTGAAGATAAGTCGATTTTTCGAGGGATTACTTGTTCAAATTCCACATGGAATTCGAGGACTCCAATTTTCGCACCCATGGAGCGGGGACGAGTTAAGATCTCGTTCAACCCACCAAGAGACGACAAGGTATCGCCTAACTTTCCTTCTGCCGACCGGGCTAAGAGTCGCCATGCATCCAACAGCGATGTCTTCCCGGACCCGTTCGCGCCGATCATGACCATCAGGGGGCGCAGAGCGAGCTTCACATCGACTAAGCGGCGGAAGCCCTGGATGTGGATCGACTCGAACTTACTCATGGCGAACGATCCCGTAACAGGTCTGTGGTGGAGCGGGTCGAAGTCATTCTACTTCGGAACGTCAACCTTGATGTGCAGGTCTCGCAGTTGTCGCAGATCGACGGTGGCTGGGGCGCCGGTCAGCAGGTCGCTGGCCTTTTGGGTTTTGGGGAAGGCGATCACGTCGCGGATGTTGTCGGAGGCGAGGAACAGCATCACCCAGCGGTCGAGACCGAGGGCGACTCCCGCGTGGGGTGGTGCTCCGTAGCGGAGGGCTTCGAGGAGGAAGCCGAAGCGAGCTTCAGCCTCTTCGTTGGTGATGCCAAGCAGGTTGAAAATCTTCTGCTGGACCGCAGGGTCGTGGATGCGGACGCTGCCGCTCGCCGCTTCGTATCCGTTACAGATGAGGTCGTAGGACTGAGCACGTACCTTGCCCGGATCGGTGTCGAGCAGCGGGACATCCTCATCGACCGGCTGGCAGAACGGGTGATGCTCGGCGTCCCAGCGTTTCTCTTCTTCGTTCCACTGAAACATCGGGAAGTCGCAGACCCACGCGATCTTGAGTTCTTGCGGATCGAAGAGGCTCAGTTCTTTGGCCAGTCGGTTGCGCAGGGCCGACAGTGCGGCGCAGCTCACCTTGAACGTGTCGGCGACGCAGAACAGGAGGTCGCCCGGTTGAGCAGCCAGCCGTTCGATGATTGCCTTCTGGTGATCGGCATTGAAGAACTTGGCAATCGGTGAATCGAGTTCCCCATCCTTCACGCGGAAGAACGCGAGCCCCTTCGCGCCGTATTGCTTCACGAATTCAGTGAGTTCGTCGATCTGCTTGCGGCTGTATTTTTCAGCGGCCTGAGGAACGCGGATGCCTCGCACACGACCGCCACTTTCGATGGTGGACTTGAAGACGCCGAAGCCGCACTCGCCCGCGATATCGCCGAGGCACTTCAATTCGAGATCGAAACGCAGGTCGGGCTTGTCGCTGCCGAAGCGTTCCATGACCTCGCGATGCGTGAGTCTTGGCAGAGGAAGCGGCAATTCCGCTCCGCGCAGATCTTTGACGAGTCGCGCCATCAGGCCGTCGATCGTGCCAAGGATGTCTTCCTGTTGGACGAAGGCCATCTCCACGTCGATCTGAGTGAACTCGGGTTGCCGATCCGCGCGCAGGTCTTCGTCGCGGAAGCACCGCGCGAGTTGGTAGTACCGGTCGTAGCCGGCCACCATCAGAATCTGTTTGTAGATCTGCGGAGACTGCGGCAGCGCGTAGAAGCAGCCCTCGTGAACGCGGCTGGGGACGAGATAGTCTCGCGCCCCCTCGGGCGTGCTGCGGCCGAGCATCGGC
This sequence comes from Schlesneria sp., assembly GCA_043738825.1. Taxonomy (GTDB): domain Bacteria; phylum Planctomycetota; class Planctomycetia; order Planctomycetales; family Planctomycetaceae; genus Schlesneria. The sequence continues at coordinate 9,796 of JAYUFF010000517.1, read as the reverse complement.
GTTTCGATTTCAAGGAAGTCGCGCTCGTCGAAGTAATCGCGAGTCGCCTTCGACAGCTTGTGCCTCAGAATCAAAGCCTGCTGCACGGCGGGTCGCCTGAGATCGACGAAGCGGTACTTCAGACGAAGCTCTTCGTTGGGCAGATCGATCTGCGTCGGAAAGAACGGCGGCGTCTTGCTCTTGTTGAGGACTTCCAACTCGCGCCCGCGCACGTCGATCTCGCCGGTCGCCAGCTTGAGGTTCTGCATGTCGGCAGGACGAGGCACGACTTCGCCGGTCACTCGAATCACGTCCTCGTTGCGGAGCGACCGCGCCAGCTCGTGCAGGTCGTGATGCGAGGGGTTGAACACGACCTGCGTCAGGCCGTAACGATCTCGCAGATCGATGAAGACCAGGCCGCCGAAGTCGCGATAGGTATCAACCCAGCCGCAGAGCGTGACCGATTGTCCAACGTGAGCCGCTCGTAATTCACCGCAGGTATGAGTCCGAAGCACCGAGGATGTCCTTGAGTCGAGAGAGTTTGCAACGAGAATGTCTGACCCCAAATCGAAGCCGGGATTATAGAAGCGGCCCGAACTGTGGGGAAGCGGCGGCTTTGCCCAAAACTGTAGGGTGGGCTGTGCCCACCACAATCGGTCGGGTGTTGGTGAGCACAGCCCACCCTGCAATTTGTGTCCGGCCGGATTTTTTGGGCAAAGCCCCCAAACTTCGGAAGTTTGCGTCGCCGAATTTGGACACAACCTCCCAACACGGCTCTTCCCGGTTTCAATGTAGGGTGGGACCAGTTCGCTTCGAGCGCCGGCCCACCTTGAAGAAACTTTCGAGAATTGATGGTGGGCCGGCGCGGCGAAGCGCCGCTGGTCCCACCCTGCGTTCTGTGCAACGTCAATCTTGACGGAGCCGTGAACCTCCCAAACAACGCTCTTGAATCGTGCGGCTGTCATTTGTTAGGCTCCTCGCCCAATCTATTCCAATGTTTTCTTCCCATGAGACCGAAGGTAATCCCAACAGCTTGAGGACAAGCGGCGTAGTTGGCTCGGTGATTGGTCGGACGAACACGTTCCCGGACGACATTTCATGCGGTGGCAGGGTGTTCAGACGCTGAAGCGGTTCTTGCTCAGAGGCAGCTTGCTGTCGCTGTGTTTGGCGGCTTTTTGTCTCTGCGGTACACGTCCGGCGTGGGCCACTTGTGGCGATTATCTGGCAGGTCACGGCGGTCAGGCGCTGGCTGGTCACGGGATGCCGGGCCACGATGCGATGGCCAACCCCCGCACGAACGATTCCGAACAGAGGCCCGTCTGTTCGGGGCCGCAATGCCGCCAACGCGATCCCGTTCCGGCCGCACCCACGCACTTGGTGAATCTTCCTCAACCGAGTGACGCGATTCTCAGCACCATCGCCCGGTTGACGGTTGGCGCTGAGAACCCACTGCTCCGCGCGACTGCCGTCGATCACGTTGTCGATGGTCCGGCGGACAGCATCTTCCGACCGCCTCGCGCCGCCTGACCTCGCTGCTGGCATGGCCTGTGCGCGATGAGAACGCTCAACCTGTTTGAGCATTTTCGCGCCCCGTCGCATGGCCATCCGATCGGTGTTGCGGAGGGAGTCGTCTTCGTCGAGAAGCGGACTCTGTCTGGCGAGCGACAGGAACGGATTTCCCGCCATTGGGCTTGTCCCAGTGGCTCGACGGACTTTGCGCTACTTGATTGTTCGAGGATTTGCAGCAGTAGTGCAAAGGCCGTTGAACCACCGAGGTGAACTCGGTGGCGGGGTCTGTTTGGAGTTGCCTCTCGCCGTTCATGGCTCCCCGCGCGTCTGCCACCGATTGGCCTGCTGTCAGCCGTCGTCTGTTGTTCCGAGTCGCGTCTGATTTTGTCTCGCCTGATTTTGATGGGCGACTCACACACCGCAGGGCTTCATCATTGTTGAGTTCTCATTCCGCGCAGTCGCGCGTTCCTACCTTGAAAGGTCGTTTCATGAATCACGCTCGTTTTCGTCGTGGCTTCACGCTGATCGAACTGCTCGTCGTGATCGCAATCATCGCGGTCCTGATTGCCCTGTTGTTGCCCGCCATCCAGCAGGCGCGCGAGGCCGCCCGGCGGACTCAGTGCAAGAACAACCTCAAGCAACTGGGGCTGGCGATTCACAATTACGAATCGACTCACAGCCGCCTTCCGTCGTCGGGGCAGGGGCTGTCGGCGTCTCCACCGTACACGCCCGTCTTTGACAGGCAGGCCACGTTCACGCACCTGCTGCCGTTCCTCGATCAGGCCAATGTGTCCAACCAGTACGACTTCAACTTTGCCTACAACGAGAACGCCGCGAACAAGGCGGTGGCTCAGCGAGTGATCCCGATGTACCTGTGCCCGTCGGCCGCGTTACGCAACGGCAATACGGACTCGCAGCGTTACGGGGCGATCGACTATGGAGCGACGTTGCACACGAACATCGACCCCGCGACGGGCCTCCCCGGCGCGGCGTTCACGACACCGGGGGCTTTAACGTGGGGTTGCTCCCGCATCGCCGACATCAGCGATGGAACGAGCAACACGATCCTGATCGGCGAGGATGTCGGACGGAACGACACCATGAAGTCGCTGTACGACGATCCGTACAACCCCGGATTCAAACGGTCCCACTGGCGCTGGGCCGAGCCGGACAATGCCTTCGGTGTTTCCTTCACCCCGAACTTCCATCGCAGTCCGTGGGGCGGACCTCCCTCATGCACCTGGATCGACATGAACTGCGGCCCCAACGATGAACTCTTCAGCTTTCACATCGGCGGCGCACACATTCTGATGGGAGACGGACGAGTCCACTTTCTGAGTGACAGCGTCGATTACCGCGTGTTGCGAAATCTGGTGACGCGCGCCGGTGGAGAAGTTGTGGGCGAGTTTTGACGGCCGCGTGGTATCGTCACGCCGGACACAGACTGGAGACACGTATGTCTGAATCGAATCCGACGGCATCGCCGGGTACTGCCGCGCCGGCAGCGCGGCGAGCATCCGTGTCAGACCCGGCGGGACGAAGCGTCAGCCAACGCATCGGCCTCCTGTTGGGAGCGGCGTGTCTCGTCCTGTTGGGATCGGTGTTGAGCGGCTTGTCGGGTGTGCCGCAGGGGACGATGAGGTGGCTCGCGGGGAGCGTCGCGTTGTTGGCCGTGTGGGCGGTGATTCACTCGCGGCACTCGCGGCGATGGCTGGCTGCGATGGTGACTCTGGTCCTCGTGACCGCTGTGATCGGGCTGACCGTTCGTCAGACAACGCGGTATCAAATCGCCGACGTGACGACGCTGCCGCTGCGGGAGTACACGAACGTCGAGTATCCCGAAGACCCCGCCAATCGCAGTCCGCATCACGGGAAGTATCACGGCCGGCGCGTGCGGTTGGTCCGGAAAGACGCCACGCATTTTGATGTCGTGGTCGAACCGCTGGCCCCGCACATCGCGACGGTCACGTTCCACGATGTCGATGTCTCGCTGATGACGCCGTCGCTGCCCGAGTCGTGCAAACGCGACCCCGGCAACACGCGCATTGCCCTCACCGACCGGCAATGGAACCGCCAGCAGGTCTCGTTCGCCGTCGATAGCCGGCGTGTGGAAGTCAGCGGCGGCGACGGCTTCGAGAAAGAGAATCTCTCCTCGGCGGAACTGGCCAAGAACTGTCTGAACGCGGGCTTGTGGGAGGTGCTGTTGTTTCATCCGGGGAGTGGCGGCAAGGAGCTGTACTACCAGGGCTGGTTCACCTTTCCGCTCGGCTTGTACCGCGAGCAGTTCGAGCGCGGGACCGGGCTGCGCTACGCCGACCACTGGTACTACCTCGAACATTGGTTCGACCCGGCGGGTACGGTGGTGAGGCTCGACGATCTGCGGCGCGTCACGTCGAACGTCGAGACAAAGTTCGAGTTCAATCCCGGCGAGAAGATCGTGGCGGGTGGCGAGCAACTGCGCAAACGCCGCACGCTGCTGACTCACAATCTCCGCACGTGGGGCGACTTCACCGAGACCCCCGGAATTCAGTTCGCCTCGTTCATTCCACCCGGCCGCTACAGCGTGCGGCATCCGTGGCAGAACGAGTACCACCGCCTCGCCACGTTGAAAACGGTGACGCTGCGCGAGACCGAGGCCCCCGGCGACACCGCCGTGCGCCACGAACTGGAGCTTCAGTTCGCGGACCGCGATGGAACCGTCAACCGCTTTCTCGTGAGCGGCTTTCGCTGGGACGACCTGCCTCAACTCGCGGTGGCCGACTACGCGCAGGGCCTCTACATGCCAATGGGGATCGGCGTCCCTCCGTTCTTTCAAACGGAGGAGGCTCTCGCCGCGAACCCGCCGCACAAGTCCGCCTACTTCAGCGTGCTGCTCGATGCGGACGACCGTTGGATCGACCACCACAAAACCGCCATCGACGGTCCGGTCCTCCACCGAGACGCCGCCGATCCCGACACGCTGCACCTGTATCTGCTCTCGTATGAACGTCATTCACTCGTCAGGCATGTGACCGTTCACCGTGAGACGGGGCGAAACCCATGACGGCGAGTTCCATGCCTGCGAAGCTTCCTTCCCGAGAGACAGATCGACAGGCGCTAGCCGCCAACCCTGGTGATTCTGACCGACGCCGACGTGGCCGAAGCGGTGAGGCAAGCCGGCCCGCGCGATGTCGTGCCGACCGTCAGCTACACCCCAGTCGAGCCTCGTTCGACCGCATCACCGAGTCGGCCGGGCCGCGATTGGAGAAATGATGCTCATTTGAGGCTTGGCTGCGTTATGGTTGAGTTCACTTTTCGCGCAACGGCGCATTCCTAACTTGAAAGGTCGTTCCATGAATCACTCTCGTTCTCGTCGTGGCTTCACGTTGATCGAACTCCTCGTCGTGATCGCGATTATCGCGGTCTTGGTTGCGCTGCTGTTGCCCGCCGTTCAACAGGCGCGCGAGTCGGCTCGACGCACCCAGTGCAAAAACAACCTCAAGCAGATGGGCTTGGCAATTCACAACTATCTGGACACTCACAGCGTCTTTCCCTTCGGCAAGGGGCCGAGCTACGCCGGCGCTCCCGTTTACGCCCGGTGGTCGCAGCACGCAATGCTGCTGCCGTTCTTGGATCAGGCACCGCTGTACGGTTCGATCGACTTCTCCTACCCACCGGAAACGCCGGGCATGGGTGGCGTGATCGCGTTCATGCCCGCTTACGTCAGTCCGACCGGGACCAATGCGGTGGCGAGCCGCACCAAGGTGTCGATGTTCTTCTGCCCCTCGGACACGGGCGTGAATGATCCGTGGCAGGGGCAGAACAATTACGCGGGCAATCAGGGAGGCTGGTTGTGTGATCGCAGCGACAGTCCGGGCAATCCTGCCGTCCCCGACATTGCCCTCAACGAAGTCCAGACCGGCGTGTTCTACTTTGGCAGCCGTTGCAGCAGCCGCGACGTGACCGACGGTCTGAGCAACACGGCATTCTTTAGCGAGAAGATGCGCGGACACGGCAATCCCGATCCCAAGACCGATCTGTTCGTGATTCCCGCCCAGGCATCGCTGGCGGGCACGTTCTCGACGTGTACGGCGATCAACCCACTCACCGCGACACCCCTCACCAGTAAGTGGGGCTACAGTTGGGTCATGGGCGAGAACTGCTGCACGCAATACAACCATGTGGCCGTGCCGAATACGGTCTCTTGTGCCGGGACGGGCTTCACCGGTTCGATGACCAACATGGCGATGCAGGTGTCCGCCAGCAGTCGTCACACGGGCGGCGTCCACGTCATGATGGGCGACGGAGCCACGCACTTCGTGAGCGAAAACATCGACCTCGGCGTGTGGCGTGCCATCGGCTCGCGGAGTGGCGGCGAAGTGGTTCAGTTTCCGTAGTGCTGCGATCGACGAAGGAGTCAATGATGGTCGTGCAGTCTCTTCGTGGCCGACGAGCCGAATGCGGCAACGGTGTCTGTCTGGCGTTGTTCGCGGTGCTGTTGACGGGGTGCGGCGATTCGTCGGCTCGGTACGTCCCTTCGGTCACTCAAGCCGAGGCGGCAGTGACAGCGTCACTCGAAGACTGGAAGAGGGGTTTGCCCGCCGGACCCGTGGCCGACACGAAGCCGGCCGTGCAGGTCGTCGATTCGCAGCGCCGGAAATTGCCCGTGCTGAGTGACTATCAAATTCTGGGCGAAGTCCCCGGCAACGCCCCGCGCTGCCTGGCCGTTCGCCTGCGCTGGGCCAACCCCGAGAAAGAAGAACGCGCACGCTACGTTGTCGTGGGCATTGATCCGCTGTGGGTGTTTCGGCAGGAAGACTACGACCTGCTGTCTCACTGGGAGCATCCGATGGAGGAATCGGTGGGGAAGCAGTCCGAGAAACCGCAATCAGAAGATGGACAGCAGAAGACCGAGTCTTCAGAGCCAGTTTCGCGCTGAGGCGAACGTCAGGGAATAACGAATCTGTCGGATGGGCACTCTTGCCCGTCCGATTTGGTCTTGAAAGTGGACGGGCAAGAGTGCCCATCCTACATCGCTACCGCGTCCGACAACTGAGGAACGTTGATGGCCAACAATCAGCCCGTATCGACTGCTGTTTCGGACGCAGTACCGGCAACGTCATCGGCAGATTCTCGCGCGGCGAGTCGTGTCTGGTGGTGGTTGCAGGCCGTGCAGGTGCGGCTGCGGTTTTTGATCGTTGTGCTGATGGCCGCCGGCATCGTCAGTCAGTGGACTCTGCTGCGCAGCGTCTGGGAACGGGCGTGGTGGCAGGTCGGTGGTCGCTCAGCGGCGGGAGCGGTCTCCGCCGGGCACGAGTACTTCTGTCCGATGGACCCCGGCGTCTTATCGACATGGCCGGCCATCTGCCCGATCTGCAACATGGACCTCGTCCCGCGCAAAAAGATGGACGCTCAACTCCTGCCCGGGGGAGTCGTCGCGCGGATGCAGTTGTCTCCCTACCGCATCCAACTCGCGGGGATTCGCACCACGGTGGTCGAGCCGCGTGTGCTGCGTGAAGAGTTCCATTTCACCGGCGTTTTGGCCAGCGTTGCAAGCGGCGACCACGAAGGGCAACGCGAGAACTCGGAGACGGCGAACTCTGCAACGGGACCGCTGGTGAATGCCCGTTCATCGTCGCTCGGCTTTGACGTGAACATCAGCCTGTCCGACGCCGCAGGTTTCATCGAGCCGCGCGCTGCGGACGTGAGGTCGCTCAATTCCAACAGACCAGCGGTGCGAGCGACCGCTCAGCTTGTGAAGAGCGATGAAACGCCAGCGGCTTCAATCGTCGTGCCACGTGTCCGCATCGTACTCGAAGACACCGCATCGCTCGCGGTGGGAAGCATTGTCACCGCGACGATCGCCGTTCCCGCGCGAGCGTTCCTCGCGCCGCAGTTCAAAGACGGCCTGAGTCCAATCTCAGAGACCAGCCGCTCGGTGACAGACGACTCGCGGGACGCGCTCTCTGACGAAGTGTTGTCGGTCCCCGAGTCGTCCGTGATTGATCGCGGTCTCCAGCGGCTGGTCTATGTCGAGACCATGCCCGGTCAGTTCGATGGTGTCGCGGTGGAAGTCGGTCGGCGTTGTGGAGCCTTCTATCCGATCCTCAAGGGACTGAAGTTCGGCCAGCGCGTCGCGACGGCCGGTGCGTTCCTGATCGATGCCGAAACGAGGCTCAATCCCAGCCTGGCCGCCGGTTATTTCGGAGCCAACCGCAGCGCGACGATCCCAACGGCTTCGCCGCCACCCGCCGCTCCCGCAACAACGACATCTTCCGGTGGGCCCGTATCACCCACGAAGGCCAAGCCCAAACCAACACCGTCACTCTCTCCCGCCGACCAGACGCTGGCCGACCACCAAAAAATCTGTCCTGTCACCGAGTTGCCACTGAACTCGATGGGAGGCCCGGTCCCCGTCATGGTGGCCGGACGCAAAGTCTTCCTCTGCTGTGTGGGCTGCGAAGCCCGGTTGAAAGCGGAGCCGCAAAAGTATCTGGCGCGGCTGCCCGCGAATTGAGGATCAAGGCAATGGCTCGCGAGCAACCTATACCTTACGCGGTCATTGATGAGACCTCTGAGCGGGCCGGTTCTTGGGCGTCAGCCCGTTTTCTAGGAACCGGGGAGCTGACGCCCAATGGCACTTACTTTACCCCAGTAACCCGAAGTGTAAGCGAGGGAAACAAAGGAATAACGTCTCTTGTCATCGCCCTCGCTTACGCTGCGGGTTAGTAAAGTAAGTGCCATTGGGCTGACGCCACCCCGCTCAGAAATGTCTCACTTTTGGCCGCGTGAGGTATATCCACGAAACTGGTGAGCCGGACTGTGATTGATGCACTGCACGCGCCCTGCGAAATGAACTCCTTCCGAAACGCACCCCTTTCATGATCGACTGGCTGATTGAGCGTTCGATTCGACACCGAGCCATCGTGGTGCTGGCGGCGGTCGTCTGCGCCGTCTTCGGCATCGTGACCGTCGTGCGCACGCCGATGGATGCCGTCCCCGACCTGTCCGAGAATCAGGTGATCGTCTTCACCAACTGGCCGGGCCACGGGCCACAGGAGGTCGATGAGCATGTGACTCATCCGCTGTCGCTTCAGCTTCAGGGGCTGTCGGGTGTGCGCGTCGTGCGGGGTTCGAGCGACGTGGGTTACTCGATGCTGCACGTCATTTTTGAAGACCACGTTTCGTTCACCCTCGCCCGACAGCGCGTTCAGGAGCGACTGGCTTCGCTGGAGTCGGGTTTGCCTGATGGAGTCGTTCCACGCCTTGCGGCCGATGGCATCCCGACCGGTCAGATCTTCTGGTACACGATTGAAGGCGAGGGCTACGACCTGGCTCAACTGCGCGCGACGCAGGACTGGACGATCGCTCCTCAACTGCGATCGGTTCCCGGCGTGGCCGAGGTCGCCAGTGTCGGAGGCTTTGTCGCCGAACTGTTGATCCACGTCGATCCGGCCCTGCTGGCGCTGCACGGTCTGACGGTGCGCGACCTCGGTGATGAACTCGCACGCACGACCACGACCGTCGGCGGACACGTCCTGCACAAAGGGAACGCCGAGTTCGTCGTGCAGCTTGGAACCGCATCGGCCAGCGTTGGAGCAGTTGATGTCGTCCGGACGCCTTCGTCCGGACGAGGGCGTCCGGACCACATTGACGAATCGGACGACCTCGACGAATGGGAGCAGCGCCGCATCCCGCTTCCCAGCGGTCACAGCCTGCGTCTGGGCGACGTGGCCAAGGTCTCGCGAGGACCGGCCACACGGCGCGGGATGTTTGAGAAGGACGGCAACGAAACGGTCGCGGGGATCGTGCATTTGCGTTACGGCCACAACCCGCTCGAAGTCACGCGCGCGGTTCGTTCACGCCTGCGCGAGCTAATCCCCGGCCTGCCCACCGGCGTGCGAATCGTTCCGTGCTACGACCGCACGCCGCTCATCACGGGCGCGGTGGCGACGGTCTCGCGCACGCTGATCGAAGCGCTGCTCGTGGCGGCCGTCTGCGTGCTGCTGGTGCTGCGGCACTTCCGCGCGTGGCTGGTCATTGCGCTGACATTGCCGCTGTCGGTGCTCGGGACGTTCCTCGGGATGAGCCTGCTCCGCGCGACGGGCTGGGTCGATGTGCAGACCAACATCATGTCGTTGGCCGGGATCGCGATCGCGATCGGCGTGCTGATCGACTCGTCGATCGTGATGACCGAGAACGTCATGCACCGGTTGCGAGAACGCTTTGGGGACGAGCCGGTTTGTGGCGACGTGCGAGACACGGTCGCGGACGCCTGTCGCACGGTGGGCCGTCCGGTCTTCTGTTCGATCCTGGTGATGCTCGTTTC
>JAYUFF010000516.1:0-5152 GCA_043738825.1 Schlesneria sp. | reverse complement strand
TCGGCGGAGCGACCGGACTACATTAGGTTTGTAACCTGCCCGTCCCGAGTTTCCACAGGTCACGGGCAGGTTACAAACCTACCCCACGTCCCCTTGCTCAATAGTTTGATAAGGCGGTGCGTTCGCTGTCGTTGCTCTTGGGCGTGACCGACGGCAGGTGGAGCGAAGCGATCTCTCGGTCGAGAACTTCGCGATAGTAGGCCAACCGACGCTCGGCCTGATCCAGCGAACCGCCGAACGAGCGGTCTTCGTCGAGGTAAACCAGCGGCACGGGGAACTCGACGATCTTCAGGTTGAGCGCCGCCGCCTGCACCCACAGTTGCAGTGGCATCGCGTAGCCCAACTCGGTGATCCTCAACTGTGGAAGGGCATCGACCCGATACGCCTTGAAGCCGCAGAACGAGTCGGTGAGCGCGAACCCAAACCGCTCGTTCAACCACTCGGTGATCTGCAGGTTGATTCGACGCCGCTCGACCGGCGGGATGCTCGCGCCCGGAAACGGTTTCAGATACCGGCTGCCCGAGACGATGTCGGCCGGTCGCTCTTTTTGGTTGAACACGACAGCAGCCAGTTCGGGGATCAGCTTCGGCTCGTGCTGACCATCGCAGTCGATGGTCACCAGCACGTCGTACTGTCCGGCCAGAGCATACTGAAACGCCGACCGCAGCGCGGCTCCATAGCCCTGATTTTGCTCGTGCCGCAGGACGTAAACTTCCTGCTCGCGCGCGAGCAATTCCAGAGTGCCATCCGTCGAGCCATCATCGACCACGAGGATCTCCCGAGCATGCTTGCGCACCTCGGCGAGCACCTCGGCCAAATGACGCTCTTCATTGTAGACCGGCAGCGCCGTCAGAACACGCGGGGTCATGCAGTCACTCCAGCGAACGAATCGACAAGTCCGTGAACCGCCTCCCTGCGACAAGGACGGACATTCTAGGCCACGACCCACTCAAGTCAACGCGGTGACGTTGGCGCTGTGCCGCCGTTCAATCAGGGCCAATGCCTTTTTGAAGCTGGGTAGGATGTAGGGTGGGACCACCGGCGCTTCGCCGCGCCGGCCCACCAGCAATTTTCGAGTTTCAAGAGGGTGGGCCGGCGCTCGAAGCGAGCTGGTCCGACCCTACTTTGAAACAGGCGATGGCCCTGCCGTTCAATGGGCGGTCGTTGCGTTTTCGGCCCGATGGGCCGGAAGAAAGTCCTCGACGGGAGACCACCAATCAGCGACTGCACCCCGATTCAGGGCGTTGGTTGACATTTACGAACTTAGCCGCGCTACTTCGGTTTTGAAACAGACTTTGATGGAGAGCGATTTCATGGGCAGAGTGTCCACGGCGTTCCGCGCCTTCTTCGGATCGTTGTTCAACGGCGACACGGCAGCTCGCGTGAGTCAGGTACTATCGGCGAAGGGCCTTCCCGCGCCGGTGTCCGACATCGCGCGCCACGCTCCAATTTCGCAACCCGTGGAAATCGCGAAGAAACCGGCCCCGTCGGCCGAGCCGAAGAAGCCGACTCAAAGTGAAGCCATCACGCTGCTGGCCACGCTTCAGCGCGAGGCGCGCTTGGTGGATTTCCTCAAAGAGGATTTGAGCGGCTACGCGGACGAACAAGTCGGCGCGGCGGTGCGGGCCATACAGCGAGACAGCGCGAAAGTCCTCGACCGCTGCTTCGCGTTGCAACCTGTCGTCGCGGACGAAGAGGGCGCGAAGGTCAACGTCCCCGCCGGGTTCGATGCCGCGCGGTATCGACTCACCGGCAAAGTGACCGGCGACGCACCGTTCGCTGGCACGCTCCAACACCACGGCTGGGAAGCCACCAAGTGCGAACTGCCGCAGTTCACGGGCAGCGATTCCGCCGCAAAGACCATCGCTCCCGCCGAAGTCGAACTGACCTGATCCTTCACGAAATCAAAGCCAACGGAACACTCATCTTCGCTCATCTCCGCTGATCCGGATTAGCGATGATCAGTGAAGATCAGCGTTCCTTCTCCACTTCATCATTCAGTAAGCGTGTCATGCCAGCCAAGTACATCATCGGAATTGATCTCGGGACGACGAACAGTGCGCTCGCGTATGCGGCACTCGGGGCGGACAAGCCCGAGGTCACGTTGTTGCCGATCCCGCAACTCGTGGCTCCGGCGACGGTCGAGAATCGGAATCTGTTGCCGTCGTTTCTCTACCTCGCGCCGAAGATCGAGGCGTCGTCGGGGGCTTACGATTTGCCTTGGGCCACGGATCGTGAGTACGCCGTCGGGGAGATGGCTCGGCGGCAATCAGCGGAATTGCCGGAACGAACGGTCGGCGCGGCCAAGTCGTGGTTGTGCCACAGCCGGGTCGATCGGCATCAGGCGATCCTGCCGTGGGGGGCGGGAGACGATGTCGCGAAGGTCTCGCCCGTCACGGCGGCTCGACGGTATTTGGAGCATCTCGTCGCGGCGTGGCATGACGCCTTTCCGAACGATCCAATCGCGCAGCAGGAGGTCGTACTCACCGTTCCCGCGTCGTTCGATGCCAGTGCGCGCGAGTTGACTCGCGAGGCGGCGTCGCTCGCGGGGCTGCCCGATGGCGTGGTGTTGCTCGAAGAACCGCAGGCGGCGGTCTACTCGTGGCTGACCGCGATGGGAGACCGCTGGCGCAAGGTGATGAAGGTCGGCAACACGCTGCTCGTGTGCGATGTCGGTGGTGGAACGACGGACCTCACGCTGGTCGGCGTGGCCGAGGAAGAGGGCGAACTGGTGTTGAAGCGGCTGGCCGTTGGCAACCATCTGCTGGTCGGCGGTGACAACATGGACCTGGCCCTCGCGCATCATGTCGCCGGGCTGTTCGCGAAGAAGGGCGTGACGCTCGATCCGTGGCAGTCGGTCTCTCTGTGGCATGCGTGTCGAGCGGCGAAGGAGACATTGCTCTCACCCGACGGGCCGAAGAAACATCCGGTCAGCGTGCTCGGTCGCGGCAGCAAGCTCATCGGGGGAACGGTCACGGTGGACGTGCCGCGCGATAGTACGATCGATCTGCTGGTCGATGGTTTCTTCCCCAAGTGTGCCGTTGCCGATCGACCGGCTCGACAACGCGCCTCGGGCTTCCAAGAGTTGGGCCTCCCCTACGAAGCCGACACCGGCGTGACGAAGCATCTGGCCGCGTTCCTGCAAAGCCACGGCTCCTCCGAAGGTGAGTCGGCTCGACCGACGCACGTCCTCTTCAACGGCGGCGTCTTCAAGGCCGACGCGATGCGCGCGCGGTTGCTCGACACACTGAAGGGCTGGTTCCCCGAGACGCCGCCGCAGCCACTCGAAGGAACGCACGATCTCGATTATGCGGTGGCCCGCGGCGCGGCGTATTACGGTTGGGCGAAGGTCAACGGCGGTGTGAGGATTCGCGGCGGCGCGGCCCGTTCGTACTACATCGGCATCGAATCGGCGGGCCTCGCGATTCCCGGTGCCCCGCGCCCGCTGCGCGCTCTGTGCGTCGTCCCGTTCGGCATGGAAGAGGGCACGGAACTCGACGTGCCGTCCGATTCGATCGGCCTGATCGTCGGCCAGCCCGCGCACTTCCGATTCTTCAGTTCCTCAACCCGCAAGGACGACCAGGAGGGAGTCCGCCTGCAACGCTGGACCGACGAAGAGCTGACGGAAACAGATTCGCTCGAAGCCACGCTGCCGAAGGACGACGCACTCGACGACAACTATGTCCCGGTCCAGTTCCACACCAAGATCACCGAGCTGGGCCTGCTGGAACTGTGGTGCGTCAGCACGCGCGGCAGCGGCCGTTGGAAGCTGGAGTTCAGCGTGCGAGACGACGCCGAACCGGCCAGATGAACAGTGCGTCGGGGTCGGGTGCCGCCGTGAATTGGTGGTCATCTTCCGGTCCCCTCTCCCCCCGAAGACGGGCGGGAGAGGGGGCAAGAAATGGCGACCACCAATCAACGACTGCAACCGGGAGCGGCCCAACCGAGAAGTCACGCTTGGCCAGATTGCGTGCGGCACGTATGCTCTTGGCCCGGTTCGAGAAGGTTGAGGGTTGAGGGTCGAAGGTTGAGGGTCAGACAAGCCCCGACTTCCACTTAAAAGACCCAAGTCGGTGCCAAGCGGTCACTGCCGAACGCCTTTTTCCGAACCCTCAACCATCCATCCGAAACCCTCAACGACGACCAACACCATGTATCGAGTTTTGATTACGGACGATCTCTCTCCCGCCGGCCTCAAGATTTTGCGGGAGACTCCGGGGATTGAGATCGATGTGCGCAGCGGCAAGCACACGCCCGAGCAGGTGCGTGAGTACCTCAAGGAGGCCGACGGCATCATCATTCGGAGTGCCACTCGACTGACGCCCGAGATTTTGAAGGACCAGCCGCGACTGAAGGTGATCGTGCGGGCGGGTGTCGGTGTGGACAACATCGACCTGCCGGCGGCGACTCGCGAAGGAATTGTCGTGATGAACACGCCGGCGGGGAACACGACCTCGACGGCGGAACAGGCGATGGCCTTGTTGCTGGCGATGGCTAGAAACATCGCTCCCGCGTGTGCGTCGATGAAGGCGGGGAAGTGGGACCGCAAGAGCTTCACCGGGACGCAGTTGTCCGGCAAGTCGATCGCCGTCATCGGGCTGGGCCGCATCGGGCTGACGGTCGCTCGCCGCTGCAAGGCGTTCGAGATGCAGGTGCTGGGCTACGATCCGTTCCTGTCCGAGGAACGGGCACGCGCCGAAGGGATCGAACTCTACCGTGACATCGACGATCTGGTCGGCAAGTGCGACTTCCTGACGGTTCACACACCGATGACTCCCGAAACCGAGGGCTTGATCAACGCGGCTCGCATCGCCAAGATGAAAAAGGGCGTGCGGCTAATCAACGGGGCGCGCGGAGGGATCATCGACGAGGCGGCTCTTGTCGCAGCAATTCAATCGGGGCACGTGGCCGGTGCCGCGCTGGACGTGTTCACCAGTGAACCGCCCACAGATTGGACGCTCGCTCAACTGCCGCAGGTGCTCGCGACGCCGCATCTCGGGGCCTCGACGGACGAAGCGCAGGAGTTGGTTGCCGTGGAAGCGGCCGAGATCATCTCCGGGTTCCTCGTCCGCAATGAGGTTCGTCACGCCGTCAACATGGTCCCGATCTCGGCGGCCGAGATGATCGACATGCAGCCGTACCTCGACCTCGG
>JAYUFF010000515.1:0-5154 GCA_043738825.1 Schlesneria sp. | reverse complement strand
TCTGATGCGATGTCTCTCGCGGCAGCAAATGCCGATGCCAGCGCAAGTCTCTCGAAAACGTAGTGCGATGCCTAGCAAACAGGTTGGTTCGTCTTGTTGGCTGGTGCGACGAAATCTATCGTCCGACGCTCACTCCTCCCTAATTCAATGCTGGCGAGGCGTAGCTTCAAACCAAAGTAGCCGTCATCGCTCCGCGTGACGAGCCTTCCGAGATCGGGCGTCCACTCTGAAAGGCTCATCACGCGGAGCGATGATGGCTACTTTGAAGACAACTCCAAAACTTGACTTATTCGCGACAACTTTCCGACATCAAACCTTCGAGCGGGGGGCGTGCTTCGGATTGGTTTGAGGATGGCTCTCACTTTCCAACTTTGCGTCAGGTGACACGATAATGATGATTCGACTCCCTCTGACATTGGTTGTGCTGCTCACTGCTGTGGCGGCGTCCGAAGCGTTCGCGCAGGAGATGCGAGTCTACACGACGGTGAAGAATCTCGCGTCGCCGGGGGCGAACGAGGTGGTGGCTCGCAGCCTGACGCTGTTTCATGCGGGCAAGGTTTACGACTACATCGACTCGGCGAAGGAAGTGACCGTCTACGAACCGGCTCATCACCGCTTCACACTGCTCAGCGAACGACGCGGTTCGCAGTCCGAAGTGGCTCAATCCGAAGTGCGACAGTTTCTGAGTCTGGCGAAGCAAGAGGCTCAAAAGCGACTCGAAGCGGCCGACGAACAGACGGGACCGTCACAGGTCCGGTCGCTGGCGTGGTTGAAGTTTCAGCTTCGCCCCGAGTTCTCCGTTTCGTTCGACAAGTCGAAATCGGAACTGCTGCTGCTCGGACGCGAATGTCGGTACGAGGTCAACGGTGTGGCACCGCCCTCACCCGACGTGGCCGAAGCCTACCTGCGGTTTGCCGACGCGATGGCCGAACTCAATTCGGCGCTGAACCCCCGTGCGTTGCTTCCCGCGCCGAGACTGAAGCTCAACGAAGAACTTCGGGCACGCGAGTTGTTGCCGGTGACCGTCGAATTGCGAGCCGAACTCGAACGCCCCCTCCGGCTGCAAGCGCGGCACGAGTGGACGTGGAAGTTCTCGTCGAGCGATCGGGAACTGATCTCGAAATGGGAAAAGGAACTCGCCGATCCCGCTGTCCGCAAAGTGGCCTTCCGCCAGTACCAGCACGATTCGCTGAGCGCTGAAGTTGCCAAGCGAAAGTGATCGCAGGGCCGATGCCTTTTTGAAGCTGAGCTGGATGTAGGGTGGGACCAGCGGCGTTTCGCCGCGCCGGCCCACCAGCAATTCTCGATGTTTCATGATGGTGGGCCGGCGCTCGAAGCGAGCTGGTCCCACCCTACTTTGAAAAAGGCAATGGCCCTGAAGTGATTGAGAGAGCCTTTGCCCGCGCCCTGTCGTCGCGACTATGATGCGTCGCGATGCGGAAACTGAATTGAGGGCGGGCAATGTCGGAACAATCACTGCGGCTGGTCATGACGATTCGCGATGACTCGCCGCGAGTCGTACAGGTCTGTTCAGAACTGTCCGACTTCCTGTCGCATCAGCCGGGAGTGAAGCTGACGGTCGTTGGTACTCCCGACAAGTTGAAGCTGGGACGGCGACAGGTTGATCTCGTCCTGGTGCTCGGCGGCGACGGCACGATCCTGCGTACCTGCCGCCAACTCGGCGCGAAGCAACTGCCGATCATGGGCGTCAATCTCGGACGGCTCGGGTTTCTGGCCGATCTTTCGCTCGATGAGTTTCGGCAACGCTTTGGCGAGATACTCAGGGGCAAGTTCACTGTCAGTCAGCATCTGATGTATTCCTGCCGCCTGTCGCGAGCCGATGGTTCGCACGAGGCGCATCTCGGATTGAACGAGGTGACCATCCATTCCGGCGCGTCACTGCGGATGCTGCGCATCGATCTGGCGATCAACGGTGAAGCCGTGACGACCTACGGCTGCGATGGCTTGATCCTCAGCACGCCAGTCGGCTCGACGGCGTACAGCCTCGCGGCGGGCGGGCCGTTGTTGCGGCAAGACCTGCAAGCGTTCGTCATCACTCCGATCAGCCCGCACACGCTGACGAATCGTCCGCTTGTGGATCGAGCCGACAGCGTGTACTCGCTGACCGTCCCCGACTGCCCCGAGGGAACGACACTCGTGATCGACGGCCAGATCAAACGACCGCTGCGCGTGGGCGATCGAGTCGAGGTGAAGCAGGCTCCCGTCAACTTCCACCTCGCCCACCTTCCGGATCACAGCTACTACGCCACGCTGCACCGCAAGCTCGGCTGGGGCGGAATGCCGAACGGTGGCTGACCGGGAGATGGGCACTCTTGCCCGTCCGGTTTTGGCATTGAAAAGAAGACGGGCAAGAGTGCCCATCCTCCGGCAATCAACGGAAGTTTCGAGCCAACTCGATCAGCGACTTCACTCCGTAGCCGGTCGCCCCCCCTTCGCGATGCGGCTTGTTCGATGAGGCAAAGGCCGGACCGGCGATGTCGAGATGAACCCACGGCTTCTCCGCGACGAAGCGTTGCAGAAATCGAGCGGCTGTGATGGCTCCACCCCAGCGGCCGCCGGTGTTCTTGATGTCGCCGACATCTCCCTTGATGAGTTCGTCGTAGAACTCCCACATCGGCAGTTGCCACATGTCCTCGCCCGAAGTCTTCGCCGCCGCGAGAACGCTGTCACACCAAGCCTGATTGTTGGTGAAGGCTCCCGCCACGTCTTCGCCCAGCGCCACGACGCAGGCTCCCGTGAGAGTGGCCAGATCGACGATGCGATCCGCACCCGCATCGACGGCGTAGCTGAGCACGTCTGCCAGGACGAGCCTCCCTTCGGCGTCGGTGTTGAGAACTTCAATCGTCACACCGTTGCGAGCCGTCAGAATGTCGCCCAGCTTGAAGGCGGCTCCGCCCGTCATGTTCTCGACGAGGCCCATGTAGCCGACCACATTGACGGGGAGCTTCAGCCGCGCGATGGCCGACATCGCGCCGAGCACTGTTGCCGCTCCGGCCATGTCGCACTTCATCGTCAACATGCCGTCGGTCGGCTTGAGCGACAGGCCGCCACTGTCGAACGTGACTCCCTTGCCGACGAGCGCCAGTCGCGGAGCATTCGGTCCGCCTCCGTCGTGTTCGACGATCACCATGCGCGGCGGTTGCGGGCTGCCCTGAGCCACCGCCAGCATCGAACGCATCCGCTCCTGTTCGAGTCGCGGTTGATCGAAGACTTCGCAGCGCAGACCACAGTCGGCGGCCACGGCCTCCGCCCGCTTGGCGAACCCGATGGGAGTGATCTCCTGCGCGGGGCGATTGACGAGGTCTCGCGTCAGGTTGATCGCCTGCCCCACGATGCGGCCCCGCGCGATGGAGGCGTCGATTTCCGCAGGCTTGCCGGTGGGCGAGGCGATCGTGGCCGAGGCGAATGGAAACCGGTTCCGCTCCGCGCGAAAGAGGTCTTGCCCGAGCGAGCCAATCTGGACGGCGGTCGCAGCAGCACCAGCGAATTCTGCGGGAGAAATCGCTCCGACATCAGCGTCCGGCACGGCGAAGGCGACTCGCGTCTCCTTCTTGTCCGAAATCGCACGAGCCGCCGTGACGAGTGCCTTGTCGAGCCGACCGGCCGACAACTCGCCACCCTTTCCCAAACCAACGAACAGTACGCGCGACGCCGCGATGCCGGAGACACCTCGCAACGGGACGGTTGAGACCAGCTTGCCCGTCAGATCGCCCGCCTCTTTCAACCGTGCGATGACTCCCCCGAGAGCCTGATCCAGTTGACCGAGTTGCCCGGCGATCTCGACCGGCTCGGTGATCGGAACAACCAGCCAATCGGCTTCGACCTGCGTCCACGCGGCATGCCCTCTGCGAATGTCCATTTCGTCCTCGTTCGTTGTTGATTTGTGGAGAGTAGTCCGGCTTAGCTTTGTTAGCCGGACTTCTCTTCGGGAGGTTCTCCTGCGGAGCGAAGTCCGGCTTTCCGAAAAGCCGGACTTCACGACGGGCAACACTCTGTCGGTGGTATTCAACGCGAAGCCGTTGCCGCGCACAAGGATTGCCGACTTGCAGGCCACGGCCGATGGCCTTTATTATCTCGCGAGTCCATTGAACCCTTGAAATCTCCGTCCTAGGAATCGCGTCGAAATGCCGACAATCACCTTCGTCACCGAGAAGAAAACCGTCGAAGTCCCCGCCGGAGCCAACCTCCGCAAGGAAGCGATCAAGGCGGGCGTGCAGCTCTATCCGTTCCCTCACAACCTGCCACTTGTGAATTGCATGGGCCTCGGATTGTGCAACAGTTGCAAGGTGATCGTGAAAAAGGGACTGGAAAACTGCACGAAACCGAGTGCCTTCGAGAAGGTCTCGATGTTGATCCACCCGCTGACGTTCTTCGCCCGCCTCGGCCATGAGTCCGACCTGCGGCTGGCCTGTCAGTTGCGAGTCAACGGTGACATCGAGGTTCAGACCCAGCCGCCGATGAACTTGCATGGCGAGAATTTTTGGAGTTGATGCTCACAGCATATCGCACCCCGGCACCTCACGGTCTCCGGGGTGCTGCCATTTTTGAGGGATCGCGCCGGTCGTCACGAGGGCTGGTATTGTCGAGCAGTCTGCCTTGCCGCTCGGTCTGATCGATACAATCCGACCGGCCAGACGAGAGTGCTCGGCCGGGGAACTTTGCCGGACGACGGCTTGTTTTGCTCTCGCCGCTTTACGCCGCCGCTACCGACAAGCTATCGTTGATGCACCTGCCCCAAAGTGACCTCGCCCGAGTTTGCCTACCCGACTGCTGCTCCACGGAATCCTGACAATGATTCGACGCACACTGCTCGTGAGTTTGGTGCTGTTCGTGGCAACTTCCTGCGTGGGGTTTGTCGCCGCTCAAGAGGCGAAGCCCGAGGAAGTCAAAGTCAGTTTCTACCGGCATGTCCGTCCAATCCTCCAACGCCACTGCTCGGGATGCCATCAGCCCGCCAAGCAGGGTGGGAACTTGCAGCTCATCTCGTATGAGTTGTTCCAAAAAGGAGGCGAGAACGGTGCCGCCTTCATCGCCGGGAAGCCTGATGAGAGTTTCATCGTGAAGCAAATCTCCGGCGAGAAGCCCGAGATGCCACTCAATGCCGATCCCCTCTCGGCCAAGCAGATCGAGACG
>JAYUFF010000514.1:0-1941 GCA_043738825.1 Schlesneria sp. | reverse complement strand
GAGAAGAAGCTCAAGGACAAAAAAGCTCCGTTCAGCGAAACGTATGCGGCGATGCAGGCCCTGCGGTTCATGTGGCAGTATGGCGACAACCGCATCTCAGCCGAGCGTCTTCGTCAGTCGATGCGAATCCTGTTGGAGCGGCCCGAGTTGGCCGACCTCGTCATCGCCGATCTGTCGCGCATGAAGGACTGGTCGATGCAGGACCGGCTGATGACGATGTACGACGAGGACGCCTACAACGTCCCCTCGATCAAGCGAGCCATCGTGCGGTACATGCTCGCCTGCACGAAGGACACCGGCGAGAAGAAGAAGCCCGTCATCGAACCTGCCACCATCGCCACGGCGGGACCGGGCGCACAAGCAACCCCAGCAGTCGCCGCAGAGCCAGCCGCCGCGCCACCGGCTCACGTCATCCACGCCCAGAAGTGTCTGGCCACTCTCGAAGAGAAAGACCCCAAAACAGTGACCGAAGCCAAGAGATTCTTCCTGCTCAAGTAGCAGGAGGTCGAGGCTAAGGGCATGAAGACAAGAGACCACGGTTGACTCGCGACCCAAGAGAAGAGATTTGACCACAGATGGCACGGATGGGCACAGATAGGAATGAAGAACAGATAGGAATGAAGGGTCGTCTCTGGTCCTCTTGCCTCGCCCGGCCTTTCAGAATGAACTCATGCGTGGCGACGGTACTGCAAAAGCATCTCTGCCTTTATCTGTGCCCATCCGTGCCATCTGTGGTCAAAGCTCTTCGTATTGGTCGCGACCTTCCCTCGCTGGGTGATCCGTGGCGGCCTTTCCCTCCGATAGAAAGACTACGTCGTCTGACGAAAGGAGTTCACCATGCCATGGATTCGGCAACTTCTGCTGATGGCTTTTGCGTTTGTCGTGCTGGCCGCTGGTCGCGAGGCCCGCGCCGTTCCCGGTTGCCCCTTCTGCGGGCCGACCGATCCGCCGTTCAGTCAGCGGCTGGCGCAGTGCGATGCGGCCGTGCAGGTGAAGTGGGTCTCGCTCGTCTCCGACGAGGAGCAGCAGACCGAAACGACGACGTTCGAGGTCGTCGAGGTCGTGAAGAATGGTGAGCGTGTCCTCAAGCAGGGGCAGCGAGTCACCCTGCCCTTCGGTCGCGATGGCCAGCCCGGTGACTTGTTCCTGCTGATCGGCAAGGACGATGGCGAGGCACTCAATTGGGAGTTGCCAGTCCAACTCAACGGGGAATACCTGTATCAGTACATCCGCCAGGTTCCGTCGCCCGAGACTCCCGACCGGCTGGCGTTCTTCCTGAAGTTCCTCGAATTCTCGGATGCCGAGATTGCCGGGGACGCCTTCGCCGAGATGAGCCGCGCGCAGTTCAAGGATGTCGCCGCGCTGGCTCCCAAGCTGCCGCGTGAGAAGCTGCACAAGTGGCTCTCGTCGAAAGAGCCGGCGATGCAGGTGAGGCTCGGGCTGTATGGCATGCTGCTCGGTCTGAGTGGCGATGACAGCGACGCGGCGTTTCTCGAATCGCTCATCCTGACGCTGCCCGATCCCGAGCGGCCACGGTTCGGCATCGACGGCATGATGGCTGGGTACATCCTGCTGCAACGCGAACGAGGTCTCGACAAGCTGCTCGCCGCGAAGTTCGATGATCCGCTGGCCGAGGACGATTTGCTGCCGCTCCGCAACGCGCTCGTCTTCGTCTGGGACTACGCGCGCGATCGCGTGCCGACCGAGACCCTGCAAGCGGCGATGCGACGCTATCTGGATCGGCCCCGGTTGGCGGCGAGCGTGCTGCCGGACCTCGCCCGCTGGAAGGACTGGTCGGTCCTCGAACGGCTGATCAAATCGTATGGCCAGGCCCCGTTCGACGCCGACCTCGCCAAGCAGGACATCGTGAAGTTCGCCCTCGTCTGCGAACGCGACGGCCTCAAGAAGACCAACCCCGACGCGCCCCCGGCCACGGCTCGG
>JAYUFF010000513.1:0-13712 GCA_043738825.1 Schlesneria sp. | reverse complement strand
GGATGTCTTCGATGCGCATGTCGCTTTCCGAGAACTGTTCGAGTCGTAGCACACGCTAACTGGCGGTGTGTTGAGTGGATTGTGGCAAACGCTGACCGGAACCGCTTGACGCCGACGAGGCGAGCTTGGACTGTTGACTCACTGCTCGCACCCAATCGAGATCGCCGCGCTTCCAGACGTAGGCGAATCCGACCAGCAGCACGGCGAAGAAGACGAGGACATCGACAAACCCGGTCCAACCGAGCATGAGGGCCGTCTTCGCTGAAATGGCCGTCTCGGAGGTCAGGCTTCCCGACGGCAGGCTGAGGATTTGTTCGCTGAGTTTCACGCGATCCGCCGGTGTGAGCAGCGTGTCGGTCAATTGCACCGCGTTGCCGAAGACCGACGCCCACGGAAAGAAGAAGACGACTTCAACGTCGAAAATGATGAAGAGGAGCGCGACGACGTAGAACCGCAGATCGAACTGGATGTAGCTGCTGCCGATGGTCGGCTCACCACACTCGTAGGTCGCGTCTTTCTCCAGCGAGTGGATTCGCGGCCGAAGCAGCTTCCCGATCAGCAGCGGAGCGATCAGGAAGCCGATGGCCACCAGAGTGAACAGCAGAAAGTGGCCAACGATTTCGGTCATCGTGCTTCGTCTCGATTCTTCGCGATGTGATGTCAGTGAGTCTCAAACTGGTTCACCGGCAGGCGGCCACTGTAGCCGGAATCTCGGGTGTGCCAGTGAGCAATGACCGGCTCACCCAACTTCCAGCACAGGCAAACTTCCTGGCCATCTCTCATCGCCGGGAAGTCGATCAGTCCCATGACGGGGTCTTTGAACTCGACGCCCAACTCCTGCAACTCATCGACGAAGCCCTGCAGCTTCTCGACATCCTTTTCGAGGTCCGAGCGAACCTGCTCGACCTCTTCGCTGTACGGATCATCGCGACCGGAGTTACCGGTCTCTCCACGGCGGAGGCCATTCAGACGCTCTTCGCGATCGCGGACATCGCGGAACAGTTCCACGATGTCACTGACGATCACACGGACCAACGGTAATGTTTGATTGGCGGTTGCCAACGAGAACATTTGGCGAGGTGCCACCTTGGCGCTCATTGAAGATTACCCTTTCACCAACGTCGCATTTTCCCAAGCTGAAGTCCGGCTCAGCTTTGTTAGCCGGACTTCTCTCCGGGAGGACGCCCGCCAAGGGAAGCCCGGCTTTCGGAAAAGCCCGGCTTCAAGACGGCACGGTCACTCCTCCTGAGGCGCAAACTGGAAGGGACTTTTTTCGCCCTTCACCCACACTGGCTCGTACAGAACCTTCGATTCGGCAACCGCTGTCGGGTTGAGCGTGGCCTGACCCCAGGCGACTTCCAACGGCAACTTGGCGTAGTCCACGATGCATCCGTCGCGGCTGAAGCAACTGAGGTCGTGGTTCGACCCCATGAAGATGCAATCGACGGGACACGGTTCGACACACAGAGCACAGAACATGCACTTCGTGTAGTCGATGGTGTAACCATCCACGCGGAAGCCCTTGCCGACCGTGCTCTTGGATTTTTCGATGTAAATGCAATCGACGGGGCACGCGACCGCACACTTATCGCAACCGATGCAGGTGGTCAGGTCGAAGCGGTGGAAGCCGCGATAGCGCGCCTTAACCGGGACGGGCACCTCGGGGTACTCGTAGACTTCGGTGAATGTCTTGCGGCGATACGTCAACAGCATCGTGCGGGCCGTGACCCACAGGCCGCTCATCAATGTGGAGACGGCCACCCAGATGTTCCGGCACCACTCTCCAAAACCTCTCAACCACGACATGGTTGGCTCGCTCAAAAAAACGTTGGGGAAGCTGCACTGCCCGCGCTTCGCACTGCAAACGGAAAACTGACACGGCGAGAACGAAAGCAATCACAATTCAGAAGGCTCGAACCGGCGTCGGATTATAGGCCGCGCAAGGTGCAACGCAAGCGACGCCCTCGATGGTGGCGATGCGGTGCGAGATGTTCTCAAGAATCGGAATTGTGGCTTGTCGAGTGCGATCGAACCAGGTCGGTGACGGCCTGCGTGTGGCGAGTTAGATCGTCGTGAAGGCGACGTGTGTGAGCACCGTAACCCAACCGGCGGGCCAGCGATTCGAAGTCGGCGGATGGGAGTGGTGGCACGGTCAGGTCGCGGGCATCGCCGCGCACCATTCGCAACGAGTCAATTAACCGGCGCAGAAAGTTGTAGGCGTCAGACAGCCGTCCGTGATCGGCGGCGGTCAACACGCCGACGCTCAGCAGGGCGTCGAGCGTCTCGCGCGTGTTGGTCGTGCGGAGTTCCGAATGCTTCGCGCCGCGTTCCATTTGCAGCGCCTGCACGAGGTATTCGAGATCGACCAGTCCGCCGGAACTGAGTTTCGCGTTGAACTCGGTCGCGCCGACGAGCTGATGCAATTGGCGTTCGCGCATCGCGCGAATGGCCGCGAAATCCACGGACTGCCCCGTGTAAACCAGCTCGTCGCGCAGAGCCGTCAACTGACGACCGAGTTCCGCGTCGCCAGAGATTGGTCGAAGTTTCACGAGCGATTGCCGTTCGTAGGGCCACGCCGGTCCATCGAGTCGGAAGTAACTGCGGAACGAATCGAGTGAGACGGCCAAGCTTCCCGCGCGACCGTAGGGTCTTAGTCTCAGGTCGATTTTGAAGATTCCTTCGCTGCGGGCGCGGATCGCATGACAGACGTTTTCGACGAGGCGCGAGAAGAGGCTCGCGTTGGCAATCGACTCGCGCCCAATTGTCGCCGGCTGTTTGGTCGCGGTGCGCTCGGGCTGCGTCATCCCGTCGGCGGCGTAGACGAACAGCAGCTCGATGTCGGACGCAAATCCCAACTCGCGCCCGCCGCACTTGCCGAGAGCACAGATCGCCAGCGAACACTCGCAGCCGTCGTCGAGCATCGGCTCACCAAAGCGGTCTACCAGTTCGGCATGACAGAACGCGACGGCCGCAGCGACGACGACCTCGGCCAGGTCCGTCATCTCGTGGCCGAAAGACTCGATGCCGCCGCTGTGCCCCAGAATGTGTCGCATGTCGATGCGGAAGAGTTCCCGATCCTTGAACTCGTTCAGTTGTTGCCGCCGTTCGTCGGGCGAGGCGGCTGAATCCAGCACGGCGTGCAGCGCGTCGGCCAACTGCGATTTCGATCGTGCCAGCTGCAACCCGGCGATGTCGTGCAGGACCGGGAACAGGTTCGCGTATTGGAGCCGCAGGAAGTCTTCCCACAGGAAGTCGCTCACACCGAGCAGTTGCGCCAGCGCGGCCAGCACCTCGGGGCGTTCGAGCGATGACAACTGCTCGACCCAGTCGGGCCGACGAAACAGATCGCGCAGGAAGGTCCGAAAATGAAGCAGCGCGGCCTTGGGATTCGGTGCGGCGGGAAGCAGATGCGTGAAGTGCTTGATGAGCACCACGGCGGCCTGCAATTCCTGAAGCCGCGACGGATCGAGAATCTTCCCGCCCGAGTGCGTGTCCGTGATGAGCAGCGTGTCGAACGCGCGGTGTTCCTCGGCGCGGATCGTGACCTGCTCGATGCTGACTCCACTGAGCGTCAGCGCGTTGGACAGTTCGTACAGGAAGCCCATCGTGTCGTCGCCACGAATGTGCAGGACCGTCGCGCGATCATGGGCGTCGTTGTCGAAGCGGACTTCCAGCGGAGCCGGTTTCGTCGCCGTGTCGGGTGCGTCTTCGAGGGCCTCGGCGACTCGCTTGGCCAGCAGTCCCTGAGCCTCATCGGCGCGACCGCCTCGCGCCATCAGGACGAGTTCGGTGAGATCGTCCTCGTACCGCTGCCAGACTTCGGGCATCACTTCCACCGCCGAGCGAACCGTGAAAATATCGACGAAACTGTGCGGAGTCCGTTCGCGTGCGCCGTCGGCGCGCGGCCGCATGTCGGTCGAGACGAAGCCGGCCACGATGTCGAAACCATAGGCGAACAGCAGACCGCAGATCATCGACAACTCACCGGGACAGTCGTGTCCCAACACGGTGACGCGCCAGAGCCCCGACCCGTGTCGAATCGAATTCTCGTCGGTGTCTGTCTGTGTCGAGGGTGCCACGGTCACGGTGTCTTCGACGTGGCCGTGCATCGAATGCGACCGTCGCGCCACTTCACACGGCCACGTCGTAGACTCCGTGACCGTGGCACCCGAACCTGACGAAGTTCGGCTGGAAGTAATCGAGAGAGATGAATCGAACCATTCGGCGACGACGCGCACGGGGTGCTCTTCATCGACGCTGGTCAGCAGTTCCGCGTGGCCTTGCCGTTCGGAACTGCTGAAGACGGAGTCGTAGGCTTCGAGCGTCGGCAACTTGACGTGAGTGCGGTCGGGAATCGGCGGGGCCGTGACCGGATCGGTCAGCGCCCGCTCGTGCGAGAGATACTTGTCGAAGATCGCGCGGATCGATGCGCGGTGGCCGTCGAAGTGTGACAACAATTGATCCGCGCTGGCAAAGTCCAGTCGATGGGCGAGCGATGACAATTCCTGCGGGTCGGTCGGCAGCGAGTGCTCCTGCCGGTTATGCATCAGTTGCAGTGAGTGCTCAATCGTCCTCAAGAAAACGTAGCCATCGGTCAGTCGGCGGTATTCGTCCGCGTGCAGAATGCCCGCGTCGGTCAAACGGACCAGCCCGTCGAGCGTGTTCGGCGTGCGGACGTGCCGGTGTTCGGCTCCGTACACCAGTTGCAGGGCCTGCACGACAAACTCGATGTCGCGGATCGAGCCGGTTCCGAGTTTGACCTCGCCCCACTCGCGACCGCGCCGGCGCAGGTCGGCCTCGATCCGACTCTTGGCCTGCCTCACCGATTCGCGCACGTCTTCGGGAGCGGCTCCGAAAATGAACGGCTCCGCGCGACGCAGCAACTCGCGCCCCAAGTCGTGCGACCCCGCGATCACCCGCGCTTTGAGAAGCGCCTGCTTCTCCCACATCTCCGCGTGCGACTTGAGGTACTCCAGATACGACGGGATCGTGGTGACGAGTTCTCCCGACCGGCCCCACGGTCGCAGCCGAACGTCCACGCGGTAGAGGAAGCCTTCGCCCGTCGAGTCCTGCAACGCCTTGACCAAGCGCTGCGCAACCGGCAGCGCCTCCGTCGGGCTGCGATCCGTCAGGAAGATCAGATCGATGTCCGAGCTGTAATTCAGCTCCTCACCGCCGAGCTTGCCCAACGCGAGAACCGTCAGGTTCGTCGAGTGCAGCATCAGTTCGTGACCGGCCAGTGTGAGGCAGGCTTGAACCAGGCTGTCGGCGAGCAGACTGAGTTGGACCGTCGCAGCGCGGAGGTCAATCAAACCGAAGGCGTCACACGCGCCGATGCGCAGCAACTCCCAACGCTGAAACCGTCGCAAGGCGTCCAGCCGCGCCGCGTTGTCGGGGGCCGAGCCGACCACCGACAACGCGCCGTTCAGGAACTCTTCGCGACTCTTCAGATCGGCCAGTCGGCGATGTCGAGTCAGCTCACGCAACGTCTGCGGATTGCGCAGCACGGTCTCGGTCAAGTAACGACTGCTGGCGAAGACTCGCACCAGGACTTCGATGGCGCGCGGGTTGTCGTCGAGAAACTGAAACAACTCCGCCCGGTCGTTGGCTCGCTGGACGAACCGCTCGAAGTCGATCAGCCCCGCGTCAGGATCGGCAATTTCCGAGAGCAGGCCGATCAACTTGTGCAGGCTGTTGGCCGCGAGGTCCGCCGTCAGGGTCGAGTCGATCAGCCCGCGCAGACGGCTCGCCGCGCCGACGGCCTCGCCAAACCCGAGCCTTGTCAATCGCTCGGCCATCGCGCCGCGAGCGGCCTCGTCACCGTCGAGCAGAGATCTCAGAACCGCCAACATGCCGACCGCCCTCGCAACGTCACCAACCTGATCGTCTTCGCGCGCCGCGTTTCTCGCCGGTCGCAGGAAAATGAAATAGTGACGTGTCGAACGGTTGTTTGCGAACGGAGGCACCTCCGCACGTAGGATGGGCACTCTTGCCCGTCCACTCTTCCACACAAAGCCGGACGGGCAAGAGTGCCCATCCTACAAATCTCGAACCGGACACATCGGTGGCTTGCTGTAAAGTTCCGGGACACATGATTACGATTCCGACCCGTTGGGCAGACCGGCTGCCGAGCACAGGTTCAACCTCATCACAGATTTGCCGCATCCCAGTAATGCCGCCAGGAGAGACGCATGAGTCGACAAACGTCACGTCGCGAGTTCATTCAAAACACATCGGCGATCGGGGCCGCGCTGTTCGTCGGGGGAGCCGTCGATCTTCGCGGACAGGAACGCTCGGCCAACGAGCAACTCAATGTCGTCTCCATCGGCGTGGGTGGCAAAGGCGGGAGCGATTCGGACAATGCGTCGCAATTCGGCAACGTCCTCGCGATCTGCGACGTGGACCGGAACACGCTGGAGAGCAAAGGGAAGGCTGGCAAATTCAAGGACGCCGAGCGGTTCACCGACTACCGCGAACTGTTCGCCAAGTTTGGCAAGAAGATCGACATCGCCACGGTCAGCACGCCGGACCACATGCACGGGCCGGTGACGTTGGAGGCCATGCGGTTGGGCATCAGTTGCTACACGCAGAAGCCGCTCACACGCACGATTTACGAGGCTCGGTTGCTCGCCAAGGTCGCTCAAGAGACCGGCGTCTGCACGCAAATGGGCAACCAGGGAACCGCGTTGGATTCGTCGCGCGAAGCAATCGCTCAGATCAAGTCGGGCGTGCTGGGAACGTTGAAGGAAGTCTATGCGTGGTCGAATCGCCCGATCTGGGCACAAGGCCCCGGTCGCCGCATGACGATCGAAAAGTTCGCCGCTCAAGCGAAGATGGACGATGCCGACAACGCCGACGCGATCGTCGTGAAGAAGAAGGAAGAGATCGCCAAGGCGCTCGAACGAGTCGATTGGAAAAGCTGGCTGGGGGTCGCGCCCCCACGCGAGTTCTGGCCCGGCCTCTATCACACGTTCCAGTTCCGCGGCTGGTTTGACTTCGGCACCGGAGCGTTGGGAGACATGGCGTGCCATCAGTTGACGGTGCCATTCGCCTCATGCGGACTGCGCGATCCGATCTCGGTCGTCGCCAAGTCCTCGGGTCACGACTACGACAGCTTCCCGGCCAGTTCGGTCATCAAGTTCGAGTTCCCCGAAACGCCGGAACGGCCCGCGATCCCCTTCTGGTGGCTCGACCGCAAGGGGAACAAGCCGCCGATGGAAGTCTTCGAGAAGCACGGCATCACGAACGTGTCGGACAGCGGCGTGATGATCATCGGCGAGAAGGGAGCCTTCTACAGCAGCGACGACTATTGCGGCACCTATGTGCTGAAGGGTGTCGAGAAGGTCAATGTCGATTACGAGAAGGCGGAGAACAAGGGCAACAACGATCTGAACAACATGTACGAGTTGTTCCGGGCGAAGCGAGCTGGCGATCCGAAGATCTGCAAGTCGAACTTCGTGGACCGGGCCGGCCCGCTCACCGAGACGATTCTGTTGGGCAATCTCGCGGTCTGGGCCGCCGCCACCGGCGGAGAGAACGGCGCGATGGGCGAGTGGGGCGAGAAGGTCGAGTGGGACGCCAAGAACCTCAAGGTCACCAACCTTGCGTCGCTCAAAACGCCGCGCGTCGCGGACCTGATCAAGCCGGTCTATCCGGAAGGCTACCGGTTGGATTAGTGGTCGTTCCGAATGGAGTTTCGAGGTAGCCACGTTCTGGCGAACGTGGCTACTTTTCTGTTACATAGTTATCTCTAAGGGCTGTGTTATTCCGCGATCTCCGGTTTTGTGGGAGGATCAACGATGAGCGTTTCCGTTCTGGTTGAGCAAAGCGAGGGACAGTTTTGTGCCAGCCCGTTGGGGATGGCCGGACTGCGATTTGTGGGGCCGTCACGCGAAGAGGTTTTGATTTCTTTGCGACGTGCGTTGGCTCACAAGCTCGCCAACGGGGAACTTGTGGATTTGGAAACCGAGCCGTTGGGCGTCTCGGGACAATCGGGGCGGTTTCGAGACGATCCCACGCTGCACGAAATTCGAGACCAAATCTACCGCGACCGTGAATCCGAGCGGCCTCAATGATTGCGTTTGATGCCGATGTGTTGAGTGATATTTGGACGGGCGATCCCGAATTGACGCGGCGTGCCGCCGAGATTCCCGTTCACGAACAAGCCGTGCCGGTTGTGGTCGTCGAGGAAATGTTGCGCGGGCGATTGAACTCCATCCGTCAGGCCGAAGCCGGCAAATCCAAACTGAGCATCGAACGCGCCTATGAACTTCTGGAGGAAACGCTCGACGGCTTCAGGCAGGTGTTGATCCTCTCTTACTCTCCGCAAGCTCAAGCGTTGTATGAATCGTGGCGTCGGCAAAAGATTCACGTGGGAACCCATGACCTGCGGATTGCGGCGATCTGCGTCTCACAGGCCACGAAACTCGTCACGCGCAACTTACGCGATTTCGCCCAAGTGCCAGACTTGGCCTTCGAGGTCTGGAATTGATGCGTGGAGTCATTGGTGCCGAAATGGCCGACCGGAAAAAGGTGAAAGTCATGATGTGTTTTCCTAGGCCACGAGGCGTTGTTGCTGGAGTGATCTTGGGGTTGTTGTGTTTGACGGGTTGTCCCAAGACGCAAGCTCCCGACGGCGGCGCGGGCGGAAATTCGAGTCCGTCCACGAGTGGCTCGAAGGACAAGACGCCGACCGCGGCCACGAAAACGGAGACCGCCAATGCGGACGACGTTAAGACGGCCAAGGCTCGGATCGACGCTTTGGGGTCGCGCTCGAAGTACGCGCCGAAAGCGGGGAACCTGTTGACGGAGATTGTCATTCAAGACGGTTCAAATTTGACCGCCGCCGACTTGGCTCTGTTCGGCAAACTCAGCGATCTCGAAAAGTTGCAAATCTTCAACTGCCGGACGCTGAACGATGAGATGGCCGCGAAGCTTGGCGGCTTGAAGAGTCTCACCAGTTTGGCGCTGACGAATTCGGTCATCAACGATGCGACGGTCGAGATGATCGCCAAATCGTTTCCGAACCTCATCGACCTCGATCTGTCATCGAACACGAACATGACCAGCGGCGCGCTCAAGATCATCAGCGAACTCGGCAAGCTCCAGCGGTTGACGTTGGTGCAGAACCAATTCAACGACATCGGTGCGCGGCGACTGGCGAAGCTGAAGGAACTCCGCACGCTCGATTTGCGAGGCAACATGGAAGCGGGTGACATGGCGCTGGAGGTCGTCGCCGATCTTCCGAAGCTCACCGGGTTCAAGCACCGCAGTACGGCGGTCACCGATTCGGGCTTGGAATATCTGAGTCGCAATCAAACGCTGGAATCGTTGTTGATGCAGGATTTCGGCGTCACGGACCAGTCGGGGCCGCACCTTGCCAAGCTCGGCAAACTGACGCAGCTTGAAGTCTTCCGTTGCCAGGGATTCGGCACCGATGGCGTGCTGGCACTCAAGGGGATGAATCTGAACCGGCTCACGCTGCGCGACCTGCCGAACATCGACGATCGGGCGCTGGAGGTCTTCGACGACCTCCCCAAATTGAAGCGTCTCTACCTGCACGAGATCACGTCGGTCGGCGACTCGGGGCTGAAGCATCTCGCGGCCCTCCAGTCGCTGGAGTTGCTCGATATCTGGACCGTGCCGCAGATGACGGACGCCACGGTCGATGTGATCGCCACGCTGCCCCATCTGAAGGAGTTGTCGATCCGAGCAACCGGTGTCACCGACGCGACCATCGGCAAGCTGTTGGCAATGCCGAGCCTGCAATCGCTGACCTTCAAGGAGAACGGCTCGGTCACCGCCGAAGCGCTGAAGAAGCTCGCGTCCAAGAAATGGTCGAAGCTGGATGTCGGCTCGTCCAACACGGGCGACACAGACACTCAATAGTGGCACTCGTGGCCCGGACGCCCACGTCCGGACGAAGTGGTCCGGACGAAGGCCTCCGGACCACTTCTGGATTGCGACTCAGCGCACTGGAAACTTGGCCGCCGTCATGCTGCCGTACCCGCCGGGCCAGCGCGAATCGACTTCCACCTGGCCGACGAAGTCTTTCACGCCGAGTTCAGCCTGCCAGTCCTTTTCCAGGCGGCCCGCTCGATCAACATAAATTCTCACAAGGTACTTGCCTGGCGGCAGAGTCGGCTGGGCGATCAGTTCCTTCGCGCGGGCGGAGTCTCGCGGCGCGGTGAGGCTCAGCGAGTGTTGCCACAGCTTGCCCATGCCGAAGACCTGCCGATCCGATGTGGCCCAACGATCCTTCGACCAGCCGCTCTTCGATCTCGTGTCCTGGCGATACACATCGACTTGCAGCAGTTGTTTGTCAAAGCTCTCGGGAACATCGGTCAGCTTGAACCAAACCTCGCTGACGCGCGAGACCTCGGCGTCCGGCTTGGGCAGTTCCTTCGCGGTCTTGTATTTTCCGGCCGATATCGCGGCATAGTCCTCCAGAAACTTGCGGAACTGTTTGTACGAGCGGTCTCCCACAACCATCTTGATGCCGCCGCCATGCTTCACCTGCATCGTGGGTTTGAGCAGGATCATGCTCTTCGTCGGTTCGGCCGTGTCGATCAGTCCGGCCTCGACGA
Organism: Schlesneria sp.; assembly: GCA_043738825.1. GTDB lineage: Bacteria > Planctomycetota > Planctomycetia > Planctomycetales > Planctomycetaceae > Schlesneria. Next base: position 3,126 of record JAYUFF010000513.1, on the reverse strand, counting down.
GATGCTTCAGCGTCGCGGCGGGATCGTCGGGCGTCATCCAACTCACCTGCTCGCCGTGCTTCTTGACTTGTTCCTTGTTGAACTCCGGTGAATGGCACGCGGCGCAGCGAGTCGCCTCGACCCAGATGTTGTCGATGAACGACGCGAGGACTCGATCATGGCGGGCATGACGCACGACCTCGACCGGCAGCTTCGGGCCGAGCTTTTCCGAACCGGCTTTCGCCTTGAGCAACTCGGGATCGCGCGCGGCCTCTTCAATCCAAGCCGTGAACGCGGCCAGCTCCTCCTTGCGGATTTCGGCTGACACGATGCTCGCCTTCGCGGGCGTGCGGCTGATGAATTCGAGCAGCTTCGATTTCTGCGGCTGCTTCGCGTCGATCAGCCCGCCCTTGACGAGGGCCGCGAAGGTCTCGGCCTGATCCGCCCGGATGTAGTCCTTCAAATCGACGCCGCTTAGGTGGCACTCGGCACAACTCGACGGCTTTGCCGAATTCATGATCGGCAGGATGCGGCGAGTGAACACGTCCAGCGACTTCGATTCGGCATGTGCCTCGCCAACGAAACCTGCCACCACCAAGACCGCAACCAACCGACTGAGATGGCGAAACATGGGCATCTTCTTTCTCCGACAAGCACTCGGGAAAATCACACGGCCAAGATACAATCTCGTCGAGGCAGAGCCTATCGTGGCGGCCCGAGTTTGATCCTCACTTCCTTCTTGGAGACTTCACCGTGCGTACTCTGACCGTTGCCTTGCTGTTGCCACTGATGATCGCGTCCCCTTCGTTCGCTCAGACCGAAAAACCCGCCGAGCCGCAGAAGTACGAGCTTGGCCCCGAATCGAAGCCGGTCACGGGGACTGCCGAAGGGAAGGTGACCAAGCACTCGTGGACGAGCAAGATTTTTGAAGGGACCGTGCGCGACTATTACGTCTACGTTCCCGCCAAATACGACGCCGCGAAGCCGACCGCCGTGATGGTCTTTCAGGATGGCCACGCCTACGTCAACCAGACGGGCGAGTACCGCGTGCCGGTCGTGTTCGACAACCTGATGGCCAAGGGAGACCTCCCGCCGATCATCGGCATCTTCGTCGATCCCGGTCATCGCGGCGAACCGCTCCCCGAATCGCGCTGGCGGGCGAACAACCGCAGCGTCGAATACGACTCACTCGGCGACACGTATGCGAAGTTCATCCTCGAAGAAATCCTGCCCGAGGTCGGCAAGACCCACAACCTGACGACCGATCCCGACCAGCGCGCCATCTGCGGCGCGTCTTCCGGAGGCATCTGTGCCTGGACGGTGGCGTGGGAGCGTCCCGACTCCTTCCGCAAAGTGCTGAGTCACATCGGCAGCTTCACGAACATCCGCGGTGGCCACGTCTACCCCGCTCTGATCCGCAAAACCGAACGCAAGCCGATCCGAGTTTATTTGCAGGACGGAGACCACGACCTCAACAACGAACACGGCAACTGGTGGCTCGCCAATCTGGAGATGGAATCGTCGCTGAAGTTCTCCAAGTACGACGTCCAAACCGTCTGGGGCCACGGTGGCCACAGCGGCAACCACGGCGGAGCTGTTTTGCCAGACGCGATGCGTTGGCTGTGGCGGAAGGACAAGTAACCGTAGAGTACCGCCGAGGCTTTGCGAGACGCACCATGTCCATGAGTGTTGGAATGACGTCGTTGTGGGTGAGCATCACTCTTGAGAGCGTCCTCAGCCGTGTCGGGCCAAGGTGGTGAAGACGGCGGAAGGCCCGAGGTGAGCGACTTTTCAGTGATCCGACTGCCGGACTTCATCGTTCCGGTAGCAGTAAGTAGAGTTTTGTGCAAAGGATCGGATTGAAGGAAGACTGCAATGAGAATGTTGCATCGAATTTGGATCAGGATGCCGTCTTGGACGTGCGAGCTATTCGGTAGTGTGCTGCTCCTTGGTGCATGGCTTGTCAACGATGCCGTTGTGCCGAACGTCCAATCTTCGATTTCAGATCTACGCCAAGTTGAGGAAGAAGCACGAACTGCGATGCACTTCGCTGAAGTTGATATGCGGCTATTTCAGTTGCAGAATTCATTTCTCACGGTGAGCAGAGGAATTATCAAATCAAGTCCGGGACTTCCAGGAGATGTCGAGCAGGCTCGCGCTATTCTTTCTCTGCTCAATTCGCACCAGGAATTGGTAAGGACGTGGGGTGCTGTGCTACCAAAAGGTGAACTCGAACGGCTCATGGTCGGTGTTGCGGCAGCACGGACGATAAGGTACTCGTGTAACGACGCCCTCGTTGAGTACGCGTCTGAAATGGAATCGCTCATCGAAAACTGTGAAAACTGGATTGAGCAAGTACGACCACGGCTTAAGGCGATTCTTGCCGAGTCTGACGCGCAACTGAGCGATGCACGAGCACAGCGAAAACATTTGGAACGCATCGTCTGTTGGTGGCAGTACGGAACGCGAGTCGTCCAGTTCGCCGGGATGTTACTCTTGGTCCTCAAGATTCGACCGGAACTATCGGTAGCCACCGGATTTCGTGAGCAAGGTTCCACCACCCCACTTATTGAATCCAGTTCCACGGGCTAGCTGCGCCGAGTGCGGGTGCCACGGTCACGGAGCCCTCGACGTGGCCGTGCTGAGGGACGTTGGACGTGGCTTGTTGAGAAAGCCAAACCGAAGAGCACGGCCACCCCGAAGACGGTGTGACCGTGGTACGCTGGTCCAGGTGCGGGCCATTCGATCCAAGCAGCCGGATCAACGGGCGGAGGAGATCACATGACGAGCATGACCGTGGCGGAAGCCGAAGCCAACTTTGGTTCGATGTTGAGTCGATCCCAGGCGGAGCGGCTGGTGATCGAGCGTGATGGCAAACCGGTCGCGGTCGTGGTGGGCATCGAAGACTGTGATCTCGACCAGTTTGACAGCGTTGTTCGACCGGATTTAGTGGAGGCGTCGAAGCAACGTCAACGACTTCCTTCGCGGACGGACGCGTTTGTGGAATTGGCCGATCGCCTGACGGTTTGCGGACAGGTCGATGCCGCGCTCGATCTCATCTTCGAGCGTGTCGATGAGATGTTCGTGAATGGGCGGTTTGAAGAATGTGATCGCGTCCTCCAGTCTGTACCGGTGTCGGAATACACG
>JAYUFF010000512.1:0-1944 GCA_043738825.1 Schlesneria sp. | reverse complement strand
GAACTACTGGCTTCCGGCGGTAGCGTCTGTACTTTCCAAACCTTGATTCCGAAGACCCCCATCACGTCCTGAAGGTACGGGTCTTCAGGAAGCTCAACAAATCGACTCTTGCTTGCCGCAATTGCGGCCACCGATTCGTTGACCGTTCCCGGCCCCGAAGCATCCTGACTCGGAGCCGTCGCCGCCGGAGCCACCAACGTTCGGAAGCGAACCTTGGTGGCTTGGCCAACCAGCTCCGAGACGATTCGCTCCAACTGGCTGATCACTTCGGGTCGGTCACAGGCCTTACGATCGAGATCATAGTTCACGGGGAAGGAAAACTCCAAGACGTTTGGCCCGGAGATTGCTGTCGCCGTGACTCGCCGCAGGTAAGTGCCGGTCATGTCGGTCATTCGGGCGATGACGGCAGCATGCAACTCGGCCTCACAACCGGGTTTCCACACGACGGCGGGTGGAGAGGGCGGAGCCGCCGGGAGGGTGCTCGGCTGGAGAACTGACTGAGGTTCCGAGGCGACTCTGGCCTCCGGCTGGTCCGCTACGTCATTTTTTTTTTCGAGACTTGGCGGGGCGGCCGCCGTTCGCGGGAGAGGCTGCGACCGAAGAGAATTTGATGAGGTGGCGAGAGCCACCGGTTGACCGGCCTTCAACGCCGCGATCAAGCCGTCGAGCTGATCGAGGTCTTCCAGCAGAGAGATGCGAACCATCGCCAGTTCGGCCAAAGCGCGACCGTAGGTGACGCGCTGCATTCTCGCTTTGGTCTCCGCCAGAATCTGCATCGCGGCGACAATCGTCTGCAAACCCCAACGATCGGCCTGCTCCTTGAGCTTCCCCCGCTGGTCGGTGCCGACGCTGAGCAGCGCCGCGTCAGTCGCTCCGCAGGCCGTGACCATCAGGTCGCGGAAGTAACTGACGAGCTGATCGGTGAACGCTTCAAGCTGCACACCCTGGCACAGCGCCGCTTCAAGACAGCCCAGTGCAGCGGATCGGTCACGCGCGATCAGTGCCTCGACAATCTCAATCAGCCGGTCGTCGGGAGCCGTTCCCAGCAGACGATGCACGTCCGCGTCGGTGATTTTCTCGGAGCCGAACGCGAGAAGCTGGTCGAATAACGACTGGCTATCGCGCATCGAACCGGCCGCCCGGCGCGCGACCAACTCCAACGCCGCCGGTTCGACTTGGAAGCCCTCGGCCTCGGCAAGCTGACTGAGACGAATTGAGATGTCGTCGATCGAGATCGTGCCGAAGTCGAACCGCTGGCAGCGGGAGAGGATCGTGTCGGGCACCTTGTTCGGCTCGGTCGTGCAGAACACGAACTTCACCAGCGGCGGCGGCTCCTCCAGAGTCTTGAGCAGCGCGTTGAACGCCTCCTTCGTCAGCATGTGAACTTCGTCGATGATGTAGATTTTGTACTTCGACCTCATCGACTTGACGCCGACGTTGGCGCGCAGCGATCGAATGTCATCGATCCCGCGGTTGGACGCCCCGTCGATTTCCGAGACATCGACATCGTTCCCGGCCGCGATCCCAAGACACTGCTCGCACTGGTTGCACGGCACGCCGTCCTTCGCGTTTGGGCAGTTCAATGCCTTGGCGAAGATGCGGGCCATCGAGGTCTTCCCGACGCCGCGCGCCCCCGTGAACAGATAGGCATGCGCGACGCGGCCCTCGTGGATTGCGTTTCGCAACGTCTGCGAAATCCGCTCCTGCCCGACGACCTCGGTAAACGTCTGCGGTCGAAACCGCCGAGCCAGCACGGTGTACTGGGCATCCATGTTTGTCGCCCCTTCTAAGTTCTATGGTGACTGTTCATGCGATTTGGATCTGTGCATTTTCTACTTCCGAGAGTTGGCTTCAGTGCTCAAGTAACCCGCAGCGTGAGCGAGGGCGGACGCTTCGAGCGACGGTGATCTGAAGTCGAAACGACCCTGAGCGTCCGCCCTCGCT
>JAYUFF010000511.1:0-1944 GCA_043738825.1 Schlesneria sp. | reverse complement strand
CGAGCACATTGCGAACTCATGGTTCCCGGCGATGGCCGTCGTGCGCGGATGCTCGTTCAGCAGCTTGAGGAACAGGTCGATCGCACCTTTGGAATCGGAGCCGCGATCCACGAAGTCACCGATGAAGATGATCCACCGATGCTGATAATCGGGCAGCTTCTTGAGCTTGTCGAGCACGATCGCGAGCTTGTCAACCTGACCATGCACGTCACCAATGACGGCAATCGGCCCCTGAATCTTCGTCTTCAATGCGGGTACGGTCATGAAGCATCCATCTCTACACCAGCCCGACTCGCAAGCGAGGGCGTTGTCACAGCTTGATCTTGTGGTAGCCACGCTCGCCAGAGCGTGGGGTCCATCCAGCGTCTCGCCCACGTTCTGGCGAACGTGGCTACGACAACAACGCCAATTTTTACGTGTGACAAAGCACTAGGGCGTTGCGATCATCGAACGTTCAGCCCTCGCTTGCGCGTCGGGCTGGTCATGGCATTCAAGCGGGACTCTGCGCCGCACAATGCGCGAGAATTCACCGCAATCGACTCTGAATGTCGGGGTCGAGCGCGAGTGCCCGCTCCAGTGTCTCGGCGGCCCGTTCAGCCTCGCCCGATGTTTGCAGAATCTGCGACTTGCGGTAGTACGCTTCGGCGACGGCCGGGTCAATGCGGCGAGCCTCCGCGAAACTTTCGATGGCAAGGTCGTAGTCCTTCAAGCCGAGACAGGCATCGCCGCGCGCCGAGAAGGCGGCCTGCGAAGGCTCAACGGCCAGTGCGGCCTCGGCGTCGGACAGAGCCTGCTGATAGTCCTTCCACCGTGCTCGAATGATCGCCCGTTCCACGAGAGCCGACGCCGAGCGAGGATTGATCGTCAGTGCCCGGTCGAGATCGCGCACCGCCTTGTCGTCGTCATCCACCTTCAGGTGATGACGCGCCCGTTGAACGAGAACCTCGCTGTCGGCGGGACTCTTCACAACGAGCGCATTCAATTGGCTCAGCCGTTCCAGCCAGATGTATTTCAGTTCGTCAGCCCCCGCCTTGTCGAAAGCCGACAATCGCACATAAACGTCGTGCCGGTGCTGGTAGTACTTCGGATTGAGCGGGTCGAGCATCATCGCCTCGGTGAAATCGACGACCGCGTTCTCCAAATCGCCGGCCCGCGCCCGCAGCAGGCCGCGGTTGTTGTAGGCGTTGACGTACTTCGGGTTGATCTTCATCACCGTGTTGAAGTCGGACAAAGCCGACTCGTAATGACCGGCCTGCAACGCCGCGAAGCCGCGATTGTTGTAGGCATCGACGTAGTTGGGGTCGAACTTCAGCGCCTGGTCGAGTTGATCGATCGCCTCGGAGTAACGACTCTGAGCGATGAACAGCAGCCCGCGATTGTTGAAGGCGTTCGGATACTCGGGGGCCAGTTCCGTGGCTCGGTCGAGGTCTTTCAGCGCCTCCGGAAACTGCTGCATTCCGAGCAGCACGAAGCCGCGATTGTTGTGGAACCTCGCGTCCTTGTCGTTCAGTTCGATGGCCCGGTTGAGGTCTGCGATCGCCTCGTCATTTTGACCGAGTCGGTGCCGGATCGTGGCTCGCACCGAATACAGCACCGCCTCGCGCGGCTTCTGGGAGATCAACTCGCCGAGCCTGGAGAGCGCCTGCTCGGTTTCACCCCGCTCGATCAACGCCGTCACTTCCGCCGGGACGCCTTCGTTCCCGCTGCCTCCACTGTTCGCCACCGGCGGACTCGCCGACTGGCCCCCACACCCGACCACGGCCAAAACCAAGAGCAACCAAATTGAGTGTCGCATGACTCGCGGACTCCTTCCGCCGGGAAACATCCAAGGAACAGGCATCGGCTTTTACTGCCGATGCTCAAATCGGTCAATCCGGCTTTGTCTTCGGAAAGGCTGTTGCGCAATACCAACCCGCAGAGGCTGTGATTTTTTCGCCACCGACC
>JAYUFF010000510.1:0-1945 GCA_043738825.1 Schlesneria sp. | reverse complement strand
AATGAAAGCGGTGATGAATCCCCGCACTCCAAGATGGCAAAAGTCGAGCTAAGGCGAGCGGCGTGTGCCAGCGGCTAAACGAGACGAACCCGAGTCCGACGGCACAACTTCTTTCGGTCCCGCCGGTTCACTTGGGAATCCGATCTCCTGTAAGGTGTTCGCGATGAAGGATGGGAGGCGGTGCGCTCGCACTTCGGCTCCGTCGGATTGTTCGTCGAAGCAGGTGATTCGCGATGGCGGTGTCTCTCGACCAATTCTCGAAGCAGCTTGCCGACAGCGGTGTGATGACCGACTCGGACCTCAGGGCATTCATCGAGACACTGCCAGCCGACTCCAAGCCCACCGACGGGGAGCAGCTTGCCAAGCGGTTGGTTCGCGAAAAGAAAATCAGTGCCTACCAAGCGCAGGTGGTCTACTCGGGCAAGGGAAAATCGCTGACGCTCGGCAGTTACAGCGTGATCGACAAGCTGGGGCAGGGTGGAATGGGGCTGGTGCTGAAGGCCGAGCACCGCGTGATGAAGCGGATGGTCGCACTGAAAGTACTGTCTCCCGCCGTCACAAAAACGAAGGACGCGGTACTGCGGTTCCAGCGCGAGGTCGAAGCCGCTGCGCGACTGAGTCATCCCAACATCGTCGCAGCCTTCGATGCAGGGGAGGCGAACGGAACGAGCTTTCTCGTGATGGAGTACGTGCCGGGGACCGACCTGTCATCGCTGGTGAAGGACAAGGGGCCGCTGCCCGTTCATCAGGCGATCGACTGCATCATTCAGGCGGCGCGCGGGCTGGAGTTCGCTCACGCGCACGGCGTGATTCACCGCGACATCAAACCGGCCAACCTGCTGCTCGATACGAGCGGCTCCGTCAAGATTCTGGACATGGGCCTGGCGAGGATTCAGGCGGGTGATGCGGCGACTCAGGCCGAGTTGACCGGAACCGGCGCGGTGATGGGGACCGTCGATTACATGGCTCCCGAGCAGGCGCTGAGCACCAAACACGCCGACGCGAAGTCGGACCTCTACAGCCTGGGCATCTCACTGTGGTATCTGCTGACAGGGAAGTCGGCCTACGACGGGGACTCGCTGATGGCGCGGTTGCTCGCCCATCGCGATCAGCCGATCCCGTCGTTGCACAAGGCACGGGTCGAGGTCTCCGAGGAATTGGAGGCGGTCTTCCGGCGGATGGTGGCGAAGAAGCCCGCCGAGCGTTACCAGACCGCCACCGAAGTCATCGCCGATTTGCAGGCGTGTCGCACGGGCGGTTCGGTCTCGGCGATGGTGATGGTCGAGGAAGTGGCTTCCTCGGCCGATGACTTCAAGGCGTTCTTGCAGGGTCTCGAAGGAACCGCCAACTCTCTGGGTGGAGTGAAATCGAAGGGCTCACTGACCGCGACGCAGACGCTCTCGAAGCACTCGTCGTCTCACTTCGATGAGACGATTCCTCCGCCCGGAACGAGCGACACGCTTCACTCCCGTCTGAAGAGGGGTGGCTCACAACAGTCGTCGCCGTGGTTTCAAGACCGGCGAGTGCTGATCGGGGGCGGAGTTACCGCCGTGCTGTTGTTGCTCGCGGTCGTCCTGCTGTTCCAAAATCCGAACGGCACGCCGCGCGTCGAGATTCACGATCCCAAGGGCGCGGCGAAGGGAGCCGGAACGGGAGCGGAGGGAGTCGCCAAGCCGCCAGCCACTGCCATCGCAACGCCCACAGGTCCATCAGTCGATCTGCTGGCGGTGATCGACCCGCAACGCGACCCTTGGGCCGGTGAGTGGCGTCGCGAAGAGAAGTTCCTGTTGAGCGACAACTTTGGCAGAGCGGGGCGTGTGCAAATCCGGTATCCCGTTCCCGGCGAGTACGAACTGACGGCCGTGATTGAGCGGCTGGACTCCGACGACGGTTTTCAATTCGGACTCGTGGTGGGTGGCCGGCCGGTGAAGTTGGTGATCGACTC
>JAYUFF010000509.1:0-1946 GCA_043738825.1 Schlesneria sp. | reverse complement strand
CGTTTGAACAGTGAGCCGATCACCGCGCCGAACCGAACCGCACCGGTTTCGCCCACCAGACTGAGCACCTCGGGCGGAAGATCGGCCGACAGATCGTCACTGATCGCGCGGATCGCCATGAAGCGGGTCTTGGTCTGCCGACAGACCGTCGCCACCGCAAAGCTCTCCATATCGACGGCGAGCGAATCGGTTTTCTCAGCCAACGACTGCTTCTCGACAATCGTGCGAACCATGTGATCGACCGTCAGCAGTCGCCCAACGTGCAGACCGCGCGCGACATCGGCGGACATTCCCACGTCGATCGACAGTTCCTCACCATTCGCACCCATGACGCGGTCGGCGACGAGGATGTGGCCGATCTTGATCTCGGGCCTCAACGAACCGGCGAAGCCTGTGGAGATGACCCACTTCGGTTTGTGAGCGTCGAGCAACGCCTGTGTCGCCCGTGTGGCGCGCGACTGGCCCGTGCCGGATTCGACGATGGCGATGCGGATGTCGTCGTACAGCCCGCCGCAGAACTTGAAGCTGCCGCCCGTGTATTTCTTCACTTTCTGACAGCGGCCCAGGAACGCCGCCAGTTCCAGAGGCAACGCGCAGACCAAACCGATGTCGGCCTGAGCGGCATCCACGGCGGCGACTTCGGTCTGACTCATGCGGCTTCTTTTTGGGGAGCAGGAAAGTGTCCCGGACGCTCGGAGCGTCCGGGACACTGGCAACGGCAGGATCGACCTCAAGCCTTCGCGTTCTCGGCTTCAAACTTCCGCAGGAACTCGATCAGCGCGTCCACGCCCGCTTCGGGGAAGGCGTTGTAGATGCTGGCTCGCATCCCGCCGACACTGCGGTGCCCCTTGAGGCCATCGAATCCCGACTTGGTCGCGGCCGAACAGAACTTCGCGTCGAGATCGGCATCACCCGTGACAAATGTCACGTTCATCTGCGACCGGCTGTCGGCAGCGGCCGTTGGTTTGAACAACTTGCTGTCGTCGAGGTACGCGTACAGCTTGCCCGCCTTGCGACGATTGATCTCGCCGACTCCCGCCAGTCCACCGTTCGACTTGATCCACTTGAGGACCAGCCCGACGAGATAGATCGCGAACGTTGGCGGCGTGTTGTACATCGACTCGTTCTTGGCGTGAGCCCGGTACTGAAGCATCGTCGGCAGGTCTTTGACTCCGCGTTCAACAAGGTCATCGCGGATGATGACCAACGTCACGCCGGACGGCCCCAGGTTTTTCTGTGCTCCCGCGTAGATCATCGCATGACGCGGCACGTCGATCGGGCGCGAGAAGATGTCACTACTTGCATCGCAGATCAGATCAACGTTCACGGGAACCGGCGGCAAGCCGGGCCACTGTGTTCCGAAGATCGTGTTGTTCGACGTGTAATGCGCGTAGACCGGGTTCGGGCTGAATGAGCATTCGTGGGGAATGTACGAGTAGTTTTTGTCCTGACTCGAACAGGCCACGTGAGTCCCACCGAAGCGAACCGCCTCTTCGATCGCCTTCTCGGACCAAGCCCCCGTGACGAGATAGTCGGCCGTTCGATCCTTGGTCAGGAAGTTCATCGGGATCTGGAAAAACTGACTCGATGCGCCCCCTTGCAGAAAGAGGACGCGGTAGTTCGACGGGATGCCGCCGATCTCGCGACACAGGGCTTCCGTCTCCTCATAGACAGCAAGAAATGCCTTCCCACGATGAGAGTGTTCGAGAATCCCGATCCCCGTATTGCCGAGCGACAGCAGGTTGTCCTTCGCCTCTGCCAAGACCGATTCCGGCAGCACGGCCGGGCCGGCCGAGAAGTTCCAAATCCGTTGAGCCATCCGAGTCAGTTCCTTGTCCATCGTGAAGTTCAAACAGCACCGAGAAACAAAATCGGCCGCACATTTCTGCGGCCGGAGCGACGGCGGTAGTATGTCGGCCAGCAACAGAGTCCGTCAATCCGCCGGA
>JAYUFF010000508.1:0-1947 GCA_043738825.1 Schlesneria sp. | reverse complement strand
AGCCGCGTAGGGCCGGTTCCACCGGCCGATGAGAGTCGATGACGAATCACATGCCGTTCAATCATCGAAGAGGCCGGTAGAACCGGCCCTACATGACTTGAGGAGGTTACCGTTCTTAGCCCCGGAGGGGCGGCATACGGTAGCCCACGGCGTGAGCCGTGGGTTTCAACGAATGAGATGACGTAAGCCCCGGAGGGGCGACATCGCCGACAGATATGTCGCCCCTCCGGGGCTTGCGTCACTCGTTTTGCAATCCCCACGGCTCACGCCGTGGGCTACCGTATGCCGCCCCTTCGGGGCTGAAAGCGGCCGGTTGTGGGAACAAACAAACCTCGAACACGACAGAAGGCATGGGAAGATGTCGCACCTGCAATCCGGTAGGGTCAGCGGGTTCGCATGGTGACTACTCTGCGATCACAGATACTCGTCGTCGTCCTGCAAATCGGACTCGGTGATGACGCGGTGGCCGGCGTTGTTGAGGACGCTCAGGGCACCATCGACATTGTCGATGAAGAGCGCCACCGCGCCGTGACCTGAAGCCCACGCGACTTCGGCTGTTGTCAGCCACGCCAACAATTGCTCGGCTTACCTGCTTACCTGCGCACATTCTGCTGCGGATCGACTGAGCGCCCACGCCTCTCGTTGTTTCGTCCCAACCGACCTTGAAAAAAGTAATTGCCTGGTCGAAGCGCGTGGTCCCGAGCCATTCAATCGGTATCATCACCGCTCCTCCGGCGACAATCACACCGCCGGGACAGGCGACTAACGAGTGAGGGTACAGTGAAGACACCGCGTCGATGGATGAGATGGGCCGGCCTGGGGCTGACCGCGCTGTTGTGGGGCTGCGGCGCGGGGAAGACCGCGCCGCAGACGAAGACCGTCGCGCCGGAAGTGGCTCCGGTTTTGCAGGCGTCCGGCGAAACGAAGCCGAGTGCCGGCGAGGTGGCAGTGCTGACTCAGAAGGTCGATGAGGATTCGGCTCTCGCCGCCGTGAAGCAGACGCTGAGAGCCATCGAGCGTGGTGATTTGGCGGGAGCGTACGAGTTCCTGCCGCCGGGCTATCAGTCCGACGTGGACGGCTTGGTCCACGAGTTCGCCGCGAAGATGGATGACGAAGTCTGGGCGAGGCTCTTCGGAACGCTGCGCAAGTCAGTCGCGGTGCTGCGGACGAAGAAGGCGTTCATTCTGGAACTCGATCTGTTCGCGAGCCGGCCCGAGTACGAGCCGATGCGAAAACACTGGGACAAGGCGGTGACGTTGCTCGACGCATTCGTGTCCAGCAGCGTGGGTGACTTGGAGTCACTCAAACAAGCGAGTGCCAAGTCGCTGTTGCCGGGCGATGCCACCCACGTCGTCCAGCAACTCGACGCGATCGGCCTTGGTGTCGGAGCGGACCTCGCGCGGCAGTTCGCCGACATCAGGGTCGAGCAGATCAAGGCATCTGGCGACGAACACGTCCTCTCGTTCCAAGGCCCGCGCGATGAGCAGCCGATCGAAATCGTGTACGTGAAGCACGACGGTCGCTGGCTGCCGAAGTCACTCGTCGCGCAATGGCCCGCCGGAATCGAAGTCGATCGCGCATGGCTGGCCAAGCTGCCCGAGCAGATCAAAGTCGCGAAGCCGCGCCTGTTGGAAGGACTCACGCAGGCGGACGGACTGCTCGATCAACTGCTCGCCGCGAATAACCGCGAGGAATTCCAACAGGCCGTCGGCCCGGCAATCCTCTCGCTGGCGTTGGCCTGGCCGCGCATGCAGCAACTCGCCCAGCGGTCGGCCTCGGGCAAGACCGATCTACCGCCGGTCACGATCCTCCTCAATCGTGAACTGTCCAGCAGCGAACAGACCAAGCTGATCGAAGCCGTCCTGAAGCCGCTCCAAGCCACCGGCACCGATTACACGCTGCTCGCCAACGACGGTCGGACGCTCTGCCGCCTGACCAAAGTCGCC
>JAYUFF010000507.1:0-5182 GCA_043738825.1 Schlesneria sp. | reverse complement strand
TATGTTTTCAACGTGCGCTCGGCTCGTCCCTGAAAACCTGTACGCTGGAAACTCGTTTCACGGGTCTGGCCAAATCGTGTGCGCATTTCAAAACTAGCCCGACGCGCGAGCGAGGGCTTCGTAGACATCGGACGTTCAGCCCTCGCTCGCGCGTCGGGCTAGTTTCAGAGCAGAACGAGTTTTGAAATGCGATCAAGTGACATTAAAACAAACAGGCCCGAGCCTCATGTGAGGCCCGGGCCTGAAAAATCTGTGACGGTTTGGTCGATCAGCGAGCCGCAGTCTTGGCCGCCTTCAACTGCGAGTAGTAGTCGAGGGCGATCTGCAAGACTTCGTCGTTGTACTCCGTCTTGGCGAACACCGGTTTGTCGGCCTTCGTTTCGTGTTCTTCTTCTTCTTTCTCGATCTCTTTCGTGGCTTTGTCCTCATCCCGCTCGCGCGTCATGGTCTCTGCATTGAGCGAGACCGTCTTGCGATTCTTGCGGGCGAGGAACCGCTCGATGTCCTTCTGAACCTGTTGGAACTTGGGATCGACGGCAACTCGCTTTTGGCTGGCTTCCTTCAGCGAGGCCACAATCTGTGGACTGGCCAGATCGTAGGCCGAGTGCTTCGCCGGTGCGATGTGATCGAATGCCAGGGCGTTCTCCAGGAACGACTCACCCAAATCCATGTGATCGATCAGCGACGGCAGCACGATGTCAGACTCGACGCCGCGATTCTGCGTGCTGTCACCGTTCACGCGATAGAACTGGTTGATCGTCAGTTTGACGGCCCCGCGGTCCTTGCCGCCACCCAACGCGCGAAACATGCTGCTGCTGACCGGCATGACGTTTTGGACCGTCCCCTTGCCGTGCGTGGTCACGTCGCCGATGACGATTCCTCGGCCGTAATCCTTGATCGCCGCAGCGAAAATTTCTGACGCCGAAGCCGACAGGCGATTGCACAAGACGACCAGTGGCCCCGAGTACTCGACACCCTGCTCATCATCATCGTGGGTCTTGATCTTGCCGTTTGGTTCCTTGATCTGCACCACGGGACCACGATCGATGAACAAGCCCGAGACTTCAATGGCCTCACTCAATGCGCCGCCGCCATTCATGCGGAGATCGACCACGATGGCATCGACCCCGCCTTGGGTGCGGAACTCGTTCAACACCTTCAACACGTCGCGAGCCGTACTCTTGAAATCGTCCCTGCCCTGCTGGGCTCCCTCGAAGTCGCGATAGAACGACGGAATGTTGATGATGCCCACGCGGCCCTTCGTCCCGGGAACGCGGTCACTCGTTTGAATGACCTCACCTTTGACCTCTTGAGCGGTGAGCGGGATCTTTTGTCGAGTCAACTCGTACACCACGGTCTCGCCCGTCTCCTTGAGAACCCGCAATCTGACCTTCGTCGCCTCCTTGCCTCGAATCAGCCGAACGACTCGGTTCAACTTCATCTCGACGATGTCTTGGAATTCACCCTCAGCCTGGCCCACCGCCGTGATCTTGTCACCCACCTTGAGCCGCCCGTCCTTCTCGACCGCGCCGCCCACCACGACCTGCGCGACGGTGGTCATGCCATCCTCGGATCGCAACGCCGCGCCGATTCCTTCCAGGCTGAGCTTCATTTGGATCTCAAAGTCCTCGACCGTCTGCTTCGACATGTAGCTGGAATGTGGATCGTAACAGTGAGCCATTGAGGAGAGGTACATCTCCAGCACTTCGTTGTCTTCGGTCCCGTGCGCGGCCTTCTTCACCGTGTCGTACCGCTTGTGCAACTTCTTGCGGGCCTCATCGGTCGTCACCTTGTCGAGTTGCAGCGCCAGCAGGTCGTACTTGACTCGCTTGCGCCACCGTTCGTTGGCCTCACTGGAATCGGCAGACCAACTCAACTGATCGCCGTCGATCACCATCGACTCGTCCAGCGCAAAGTCGTGCGGTGCGTCAATCAATTTGTGAGCGACCGCCATGCGCTCATCCATCCGCTTCAGATAGATGGCAAACACTTCATAACCAAAGTCGATTTTTCCGGCCTTTAGGAAATCGTCCAAGTGGTCCCGGTACTTCGCGAACCCGTCGATGTCCGTCTTGAGGAAGTACAGCTTCTGCGGATCAAGTTCCTTCACGAATCGCTGCACCAACATCGCTGAAATCCGATCGTCGAGCGGCTTCTGACTGATGTGGTATTTGCTGATCATGCCGGAGACGATCTTGGCCGTGTCTTGATCCGCCTGGGAAGGAGCTGACAGTTGCTGCGCAAAAATCGTCGTGGCGACGAGCACCATCAAACCGACGGTCAACGCGGCCGTGGCCCGCGACAGAGGAGTAAACTGCATGACGATGTTCCGGTCGAGGGGAGAGGTAAGCAGACGACGATTCAGGGGAAATCGACACCAAGCATCGGACGGGCGCGATGGTAGCTGAACCCCCGAAATCAGACAAGAGGCGCTGCGGAGTGACCAGGGCCATCGTCTGATTCAACGTAGGGTGGGACCAGCTCGCTTCGAGCGCCGGCCCACCATCCTGAAGCATCGCGAATTGGTGGTGGGCCGGCGCGGCGAAGCGCCGCTGGTTCCACCCTACATTCTGTCCAACTTCAAAATGGCATTGGCCCGGCGGGGTGACAGACGCCCAGCGAGGGAAGGCTCTTGGCTCGCTCTCAACAACAGCCCCTTCCAACCGGCGATTATGACGCGAGACCAGATGCTCCGACTCGCCTGGCCGTCATGCTCCCCTCAGACGCAGCGGACACTTGGGTTAATGCCAGCAACGTCAGGATCAGCACACAGTCCGATCCGCTGCCGGGTTTCAGATTGGGCTGGCGAGCCGCCTTTCTCGCAAGGCGAGGGCTTCGCTGCCATATTTATCGAGGCTCTACTGAATTTCCGCGTCGTCCGACAGACTGAGATAAGTTGCCAACAATTGCAATACTTTGACGTTGTCGATAACCTGTCCGCCTGTGTCGATACCGCCAGTCATTCACCTTAAAACAGAAACGGTTATATGTCACGAGCAGCAGCAAACTTCAGCCTCGCAGAACTCGAAAGCATTCTCGGTGAACGGAAGAGCCAGGCCCACGAACTCGGCAAGCGGCGAGATCAGTTGAACAAGGAGCTCGCCAAAATCGAAGCGGAACTTCAAGGGATCGTCGGCACGAAGCGGAAGGGTGCCAAGAAAGGTGCTCGAAAGGGTGTTCGACGCGGCAAGCGGGTCAAGAACGAACGGTCACTGCGCGAAATCCTGTTTGAACTCCTGGCAAAAAGCAAAAAAGGCTGCACTCTGGCCGACCTGGAAGTCAAAGTCCCGGAAGCTGGCTATAAATCATCCAGCAAGAACTTCAGCAACATGATTTATCAATGCCTGTATAACTCCGAAGGCATCACCAAAGATCCGGAAACGGGCTGCTACCACCTCGTGAAAGAACAGTAAGACGAGCGGCAGGAATTGATTTGCGCTGCAGGATGGGCACTCTTGCCCGTCCGCTCTTCAAGACCAAAGCCGGACGGGCAAGAGTGCCCATCCTACAGCGCGGTCGGACAACTTCTGCCGGTCGCCTTGCGGCACCCGGATCGGCTGAGTCGCATGTCTTGTCGGCCTGAGATGGAGCCTCGTTGGATCTTTCGGTGAAGGGCCCTTGAATGGTGGATCGTCCAACAGGCGGTGCTTTGGCAATTGACCGGTCGGCTGCCGTAGCACTTGTCATGGAGTTGATGGCGATCCCGGGCCGCAGCAAGCAGGAGGGGCGAGTTGTCGAACTCATCCGGACCAAGCTGCTCGCAGCGGGAGTACCGCCTTCGTGCATCGAACTTGATACCGCCAACCGTCGAATCCCCGGCGGCGGTGAGGTTGGCAACCTGATCGTGAAGTTGCCCGGCACGAAACGCGGGCCGCGCCGATTGCTGATGGCTCACTTGGACACGGTCCCCATCTGCGTCGGGTCGCAGCCCGTCTTGAAGGGCGACGTGATCCGATCGTCCAACCCGGCGACGGGCCTTGGTGGCGACGACCGCGCGGGCGTGGCCGTCATCCTGACGGCGGCCATCGAATTGCTGCGCAGCGGGCGGTCGCATCCCCCCGTCACGCTGTTCTTCTGCGTGCAGGAAGAGATCGGCTTGTACGGCGCGAGATACGTCTCGGCTAACAAGCTCGGTGCGCCGAAATACTGCTTCAACTGGGATGGTGGTGATCCGCACTTCGTCAATGTGGGGGCCACGGGCGACTACGCCATCGAGATCGAAATCGAGGGCGTTGCCAGCCATGCGGGCGTCCACCCGGAACGAGGTGTCAACGCCATCTCGATCGCGTCACTGGCCGTTGCCGACCTGACGCAGAACGGTTGGCATGGACTCATCGAAAAGGGGAGGCATCGCGGGACGAGCAACGTCGGCATCATTCAGGCGGGCGAAGCGACCAACGTCGTCACGCCAAGCCTCTCACTGCGGGCTGAGGCTCGGAGTCACGACCCCGTCTTTCGCAAGAAGATCGTCGAGGCCTACCGCAAGGCGTTCGTCAAAGCCGCGAAGTCCGTCAAGTCGTCCGATGGCAAGACCGGCCGTGTCACCTTCAACGCCGATTTGAAGTACGAATCGTTTCGCCTCGACCCCCACGAACCGGTCGTCTCACTCGCCAAGTCGGCGGTCGAGCAGATCGGCCTCACCCCGGAACTGTGCATCGGCAACGGCGGCCTCGACGCCAACTGGATGACCGCGCACGGCTTCCCCACCGTGACGCTCGGCTGCGGCCAGCACGACATCCACACCACCCACGAATGGCTGCACGTCCCCAGCTTTCTGCAAGGCTGCGAAATCGCGCTGCTGCTGGCGAGCGACGAGTTGCGGTGACTCGCGTGCCATTCAGTCGCTTGGCGTCACCAATCCGGTGTGGGACATTTCCGATTTGAGAGTTCGCTCCCGATTCGCTCCGCCAAGCAGTCATCACTCCGCTGTTCTGGGGTCGTCGCCTGGGATGCGAGCCGTGCCGCTGCTTCGGAGTCTGCGGAGAAGCAGTGTTCTTCACGAGGTCGTCCCTCAATCGGCACTGCTTCTCCGTAGACTCCGAAGCAGTGGCACTTCCAACAGACCTGCACTCTCAATCAAGCAGGGCCACCCTACGCCGTTACCCCTTTTGGTACGTGAAAGAAGTCTCGATGCGACTTGGAGTTTCGGCCATTCTTACGTTTCACAGGCGTAAGGGATCGG
>JAYUFF010000506.1:0-5183 GCA_043738825.1 Schlesneria sp. | reverse complement strand
TGACTTCGGCGTCGATTGGCACCATTCTCGAACGACGCGGGTTGCGGGTGCGGATGCAGAAGCTCGACCCGTACATCAACGTCGATCCCGGCACGATGAGTCCCTTTCAGCACGGCGAGGTCTACGTCCTTGATGACGGGGCCGAGACGGACCTTGATCTCGGGCACTACGAGCGGTTCACGAACAGCCCGCTGTCGCGCGAGTCGAACTACACGTCGGGCCGCATCTACCTGAACGTCATCAAGAAGGAACGCGAAGGAAAGTACCTCGGCAAGACGGTGCAGGTCGTGCCGCACATCACCGACGAAATCAAAGCGGCGGTCCTCGGACTGGCCGGCCCCGACGTGGACGTGGTCATCACGGAACTCGGCGGCACGGTGGGAGACATTGAGGGCCTGCCGTTCCTCGAAGCGATCCGCCAGATTCCGCTCGACGTTGGCAAGGGGAACTGCCTGTTCGTGCATCTGACACTCGTGCCGTACTTGAAGGCCGCGCGAGAACTCAAGACGAAGCCGACGCAACACAGCGTGCAGCAACTGCGCGAGATTGGCATTCAGCCGGACATCCTGATCGTCCGGACAGAACGACCAATCGGCCGGGACGACATCGACAAGATCGCCCTCTTCTGCAACGTCGAGAAGCGGGCCGTGATCGAAGAGCAGGACAAAGAATTCTCGATCTACGAGGTTCCCGTCGGGCTGGTCGAACACGGCTTGGACAAGCTCATCATCGAGCGACTCGGTCTGCCCAGCGGTTCGTCGCAGATGGACGATTGGGAGGAACTGGTTCGCCGGATCAAGAACCCGACGCACGAGGTCAACATCGCCGTCGTCGGCAAGTACATCGAGCACCGCGATGCGTACAAGTCGATCTATGAGGCACTTGATCACGCCGGAATCGCCCACTCGACGCGAGTCATCATCAAGCGGATCGAAGCGGAACTGTTGGAGACTCAGGACGCGGCCTCCGCGCTGGCGGGGATCGACGGACTGCTCGTTCCCGGTGGCTTCGGCCATCGCGGCATCGAAGGGAAGATTCAGGCGGTTCGCTTCGCGCGAGAAACCAACCTGCCGTACTTCGGGATCTGCCTCGGGATGCAGGTGGCCGTCATCGAGTACGCCCGGCACATGCTCGGACTTGGAAAGGCCAACAGCACCGAGTTCGACAACGACACCGATCATCCGGTGATCTGCCTGCTGGAAGATCAGCATGCGGTGAAGGAGAAGGGGGCAACGATGCGGCTCGGCGCGCAGCCGTGCGTGCTGACGGAAGGCTCGCTCGCCGCGAAGGTCTACGGGGCGAAAGAGGTCTCGGAACGACATCGTCATCGGTACGAGTTCAACCCGGCCTATCGTGGCCGCTTCTTGGAAGCGGGGCTTGGTCTGTGCGGTGTCAGCCCGGATGGAAAGCTGGTCGAGGTGATCGAGATCCCCGCGCATCCGTGGTTCATCGCGGTGCAATTCCATCCCGAGTTCAAGTCGAAGCCGAGCCTGCCTCACCCGCTCTTCCACGGTTTCATCGGAGCGGCGTTGAAACGCAAGCAGGCTCGCGCGTGAGCGACCGTTGAGGTGTTCGTGGGGTAGGTTTGTAACCTGCCCGTCCCCAATGTCCGCGTGTCACGCAACAAAGTGAACCACCTCGAAGTCCGGCTTTTCCGAAAGCCGGACTTCTGCGTTCGGACTTTCGCGTTCATGTCACGGGCAGGTTACAAACCTGCCCCACGTCACAGCACCGAGAAATAGTTCGCCACTGCGAAGTCAAACGCGGCGGGCGTCAGCTTGCGGGAGTGCTGCTTGTAGGTGCAGAAGTTGCGAACTTGCAGCAGCAAGTCGCGCGGCTGGCACGAGCGCATCGGGCGTCCTGTGCGGCGGTAGTGTTGCTCGATGAGATGCTCGACCGACGCTTCGTCGTACTGGAATCCGAGCTTGGGTGAGAGCCGGCGGATGATCTCGCGGAACTCGGCCTCGGTCGGATCGGGGACTTGAATCTTGTAGGGGATGCGCCGCAGGAAGGCTCCATCCACCAAGTCGCGCGGTTCGAGGTTCGTCGAGAAAATGATGAGCTGATCGAACGGCACCTGAATCTTCTTGCCACTCGGCAGGTTCAGGAAGTCGTACCGTTTTTCGAGCGGCACGATCCAGCGATTGAGCAGTTCGGTGACCGGCATGCGCTGTCGCCCGAAGTCGTCGATGACCAGCGTTCCGCAGTTGCTCTTTAGTTGCAGCGGTGCTTCGCAAATCTTGGTCTGCTGGTTCTGACAGACTTCCAACTCTTCCATCGTCAACTCACCGCCCGCGATGACGGTCGGTCGCACGATCCGCACCCAGCGCGGGTCGATCCCGGACAGATCGAAGATCCCTTCGCTGGCCTCCTCTTTGACCTCTTCGTGAACGCCGGGATCGTAGAGCCTGATGACATCGCCATCGATTCCAAGTGCTCGCGGAATCCAGATCGATGAACCGAAGCACTGCGTGATTCGCTCGGCGATGCTGGTCTTGCCGTTGCCCGGCGCGCCGAACAGGAACATGCCGCGTCCCGAGTTGATCGCCGGCCCGAGTTGATCGAGCAGATCCGGGCTGATCAGCAAGTCGGAGAATGCCTGCTTCAAATCGTGCTCGGTCACTTGCTGCTTGGAGATGCTCTGCCGCTCCATCGCTTTGAGATAGTCGCGCAGACTGACGGGAGCCGAACCGAAGTACGTGCATTCCTCGATGTACCGCCGCGCCCGCTCGCGCCCCATTTCGGTGATCGAGTACTCGTAGTCGCCCATCTCGGCGGTGCCGACAAACGTGAGCAGTTGATCGTACTTCAGGCCCTTCAGCAGCGGATCGACGATCCCGAACGGCAGCCTCACCTGCTGAGCCACCGCGCGACCCGTCGAGGAACCTTTCGAGAGCAGATATTTCAGCATCAGCCGTTCGACATCGTCGGCCGACAGCCCGGTTTCTTCGAGTCGCTCGGGGACTCGCGGGACGAATTGTTCTTCGGATTTGGACGTTTGCGAGCCGAGCAGTGCCTCAACGCGATCGAAGAGCGCGGAGAGCTGCGAGTCGTTGCGAGCCGCCTCGGGCACGTGACGCTTCGGCAGCCACGCGGTTGCGCCACCCGCTGCCACGGGACGGGCGGCGCGGGTCGCGTCAGGAGATGCAGGAGGTCGAGCGTTGGCTCCATCGCACCTCGACAGCAACGTCGCCGAAGTCGAAATGCCGAAGTCGGCCAGCACCTGAGTCAGACTGCGCTGTGGCGCGGCTGCTGACTCAGGGCTGGTCCCGTTGGCTGGCAAGAATGTATTCGGTGTCATGATTTTCCGGAGACCGCAGGTTCGGAAGCCTCGTACACAGGACCACATCCTCGAAAACCAATGCGGACACGAGAGATGTCCGACAAGCCGCCTGAAACCTAGTTCGGCCTCGTCCCTCAGGCAAACGGGGAGTCGCTTCCGTGCCAAACTTGTTTGCGGACTGTGACGGTCATTCCGATTGCAGGCTCACTTGCGGCGAGTAGGCCGTGCGCTTTGTGGCGATCAGACCGGGAAGCCGCTACCTTGCTCGCCGTGTTCATCGGGCCGGTTCATTCGTTGAGGAAGACACGCGAGGCAAAGCCACCGAACAAAGTCGCCATCATCGCTCCGCGTGATGAGCCTTATGGGATCAGACGACCAACTGCAAAAGGCTCATCACGCGGAGCGATGATGGCGACTTTGAAGGCATGACCGGAATCTGATTCGATCACAACAACATCTGGCCAAGAGGAAGACAATCCATGCCAACTCCACTGTTTGATTTGACGGGCAAGGTGGCGCTTGTGACGGGCGGCAGCAAGGGCCTCGGCAAGGCGATGGCTCGCGGGCTCGCGGAGGCCGGAGCCGACATCGTGATCTCCAGCCGACACGCCGCCGAATTGGAGCCGGCGCTGGCCGAGATTCTGGCGGGGACAAACTCGCGCGGACGGTGGTTTGTCTCCGACATGACCAATCGCGCCGATGTCGATCAACTGGCGGCCTCGGCGCTGGAGGCAATGGGGCGAGTCGATATCCTCGTCAACAATGCGGGCTCGAACGTCCCGCAGGCGGTCGATGAGATCACCGACGACAAGTGGGACCAGATTGTGGAGTTGAACCTCACCTCGTGCATGAGGCTGACTCGGGCACTTGTGCCGCAGATGAAGTCGCGAAACTGGGGGCGAGTCATCCACATCTCGTCCGTGATGGGCCTGACCTCGAAGCCGGGACGCAGTTCGTACTCGGCGACCAAAGCGGCGCTGATCGGCATGGCCCGCGCGATGGCCCTCGATCTTGGACCGTTTGGCATCACGGTCAACTGCATCGCGCCGGGGCCGTTCCTGACCGACCTGCCCGCCAGTGTGTTGTCGCCTGCGGAACTGGAGACGTTCGCCTCGCGAACGGCCGTCAACCGCTGGGCCGATCCGCGAGAACTGGCCGGTCCCGCGCTGCTCCTCGCCAGTGACGCTGGCAGCTATATCACGGGCACCACACTCTTGGTCGATGGCGGTTTGTTGTCGAAGGGATTCTGATCTCGACTTTTGCCAGCTTTGGAGTGCGGAGATTCATCACCGCTTTCTGTTCTTCGGGACTGTTTGATTTGATGAACGACACCCTGACCGCCGGGGAATTCAATAACTCGTGCCGTTGTGAGAATGCAAAGCGGCAATCAATTGCCGCACGCCAAAACAAATGGCAAATGTGGAACTATACCTCGCGCGGTCGTCGATGAGATGTTTCTCCAGTTCGAGTCTTGGTGAGCCGGGCGGCGTCAGCCCAATGGCACTGACTTTACTAACCCGCAGCGTAAGCGAGGGCGATGACAAGAGGCGTTTTCCTTTGTTTCCCTCGCTTACACTTCGGGTTACTGGGGTAAAGTAAGTGCCATTGGCCTCACGGCACCCGGCTCGCCTGGACCACTATCTCGACTGTGATGGATTGGGTTTGAAAGATTCCGTGCCAAGTGAGAAGTGCAAAGTACGAAGTGCAAAGTGAAAGAGGGACAACCACACTTCCCAAATGGGAACCGACATCCTGACCTGCCGCCGTGGCAGGCGTTGCGACGGTCAGGAGTGTCTGGATTTTGCACTTTGTACTTTGCACTTTGCACTTCTCACTTTGCACTCAACTCGAACATGTGAACTGTCACAGTAGAACTAGTGGTCGAACAACTTTCATTTGC
>JAYUFF010000505.1:0-1952 GCA_043738825.1 Schlesneria sp. | reverse complement strand
TCCGGTTCTTCGCGTTCTTCAACAACACCGACGACGCCGACCGCCGCGATGAGTCTCCGCTATTGATGCGGTTCACCGAGAGTCAGCTCTT
The DNA here is from genome assembly GCA_043738825.1 of Schlesneria sp. GTDB lineage: Bacteria > Planctomycetota > Planctomycetia > Planctomycetales > Planctomycetaceae > Schlesneria. The sequence continues at coordinate 1,861 of JAYUFF010000505.1, read as the reverse complement.
GCAGAAGAGTCAGCTTGAGGTTGAGGTCGCGTCGCTCGACAAGAAGCTCGCCACGCCGACACCCGAACTGGCGGCAGGCCAGACGAAGTGGGAGCAGTCGTTCCCGCTCGACTTGCAGTGGCAGACGACGAAGCCCGCCGTCGCTGTGTCAACCGGTGGCAGCGTGCTGACGATTGGAGACGACTCAAGCATCAAAGCCGCTGCCGCCGAGAAGACCGCCAAATACACGATCGACATCCCGCTGAACGCCGCCGAAAAGACGAACGTGAACGCGCTGCGACTCGAAGCGCTGCCGGACGACTCACTGCCGGGGAAGGGGCCGGGTTTTGCGGGCGGCAACTTCGTCGTGTCGAAAGTCACGGCGACGGTCCAGCCGCCAGAAGGGTCTCGCCTGACGGGCCGCTTTGTGCGGGTCGAGCATCTCGGCAAGAGCGCCTACCTCCATCTGGCTGAAGTGCAGGTCTTCAGCGGCGCTGAGAATGTCGCTCGTCAGGGCGAGGCCAAGCAAGTCAGCACGGATTTCGACGGACCGCCGCAACTCGCCATCGACGGCAACACCGACGGGAACTATGCGGCGAAGTCGGTCTCGCACACGGGTATGGCCGATAATCCGTGGTGGGAGGTCGATCTCAAGGCCGATCAACCGCTCGACCGCATCGTCGTCTGGAACCGCACCGATGCCGGGACCGAGGCGCGGCTCAACAACTGGCGCGTGTCGGTCCTCAACACCAACCGCGATGTCGTGTGGGAGTTCAAGAGCACGGACCTCATCAAGCCGTCGCGCGAGTTGTCGCTGAGCGGTGTGCGCGACGTGAAGTTCATCGCCGCCTTCGCCGATTACGAGCAGCCGACGTTTGAAGCGAAGAACGTGATCGACGGCAAACCCAACTCGGGCTGGGCCGTGGGCGGAGCACTTGGCCAGCCGCACACTCTCACCACGATTGCCGCCGCTCCCGTCGAGGCACCCGCCGGATCGAAGCTCGTCGTCACCATCGACCAGTCGTCAAACCTTGAGTCTCACGTCCTCGGGAAGTTTCGTTTGAGTTGGACCAACGACACGCGAGTCGCCGAGTTCGCGAAGACTCCCGCTGCGATCCTCGCCATTCTCACCACCAAACCCGAGGCGCGTACCGACGCGCAAAAGCAGGAGCTGGCCAAGCACTACGTCTCGATCGCACCGGAACTCAAGGCGGATCGAGATCGTCTCGCAGCGGTCAACAAGCAGCTCACTGACCTCAAGCCGGCGATGACCGTTCCGATCATGAAGGAACTCGCCGAAAACCAGCGCCGCAAGACGCAGCTTCAGCATCGAGGCAACTTCGAAGACCTCGGCCAGGATGTTACCGAGGGGACTCCCGCTGCATTCCCACCGCTCCCCGAGGGAGCTCCGCTCAACCGGCTCACGCTGGCGAAATGGCTGATCGACTCGAACAACCCGCTGACAGCCCGCGTCATCGCGAACCGGTTCTGGGAGCAGGTCTTCGGCGTCGGCATCGTCTCGACAAGCGAAGAGTTTGGTTCGCAGGGAGACCAGCCGTTTCATCCCGAGTTGCTCGACTGGCTTGCCGTCGAATTGGTTGATGGCGGCTGGGACATGAAGCGGTTTGTGAAGCTGCTCGTGATGTCAAGCGCCTATCGCCAGTCATCAAAGGTGACGCCCGAGATGTACGAACGCGATCCCGACAACCGTCTGCTAGCCCGAGGCCCCCGCTTCCGCCTCTCCGCCGAAATGATCCGCGATCAGGCGCTGGCGATCTCCGGATTGCTCAGCCCAAAAATGTACGGCCCGTCGGCAAAGCCGCCTCAACCGACAGGCGGCCTCTCCGCCGCCTTCGGCAGCAGCACCGACTGGACGACGAGC
>JAYUFF010000504.1:0-1952 GCA_043738825.1 Schlesneria sp. | reverse complement strand
CGCCCGCCTTGAGGCGATCAACGTCGGCTCGGGTCTGGATGCCACTTTCACTGACGAGCAACGTGGACGGCGAGAGCCTTGGCGCGAGGCTCAGCGTGTGATTGAGATCGATCTCAAACGTTCGCAGGTCTCGATTGTTGACGCCCACCAGCGCGGGTTCGAGCTTCAGGACACGGTCCAGATTCTCGGGATCGTAGATTTCGATGAGCGACTCCATGCCGAGTTCGCTCGCGTAGAAATAAAGGTCTCGCAAGTGGCAGTCGTCGAGGCACTCGGCGATCAGCAGAATGCAGTCGGCTCCGGCGGCGCGAGCCTCGGCCACCTGATAGCGGTCGATGAGGAAGTCTTTCCGCAGCACCGGGATCTTCACCACTTGCCGCACGGCGAACAGATAGTCGAGATGCCCTTGAAAGAAATGTTCGTCGGTCAGCACACTCAGGCATGCGGCCCCGTGCTGCTCGTAGGTGAGGGCGATCTGTACCGGATCGAAGTTGGCACGAATGATGCCAGCCGAGGGAGAGGCTTTCTTCACTTCAGCGATCAGCGCCAAATCGGTCTTCGCCCGCAAAGCCGCCACGAAATCGCGCACGGGTGGCGCGTTGGCCAGCCGGTCTTGAATCGCCTCCACCGGACGAAGCCGCTTCGCCTCGGCGATCTCACCCCGTTTGTGGTCGATGATCCGAGCAAGAACATTGTCGGCGGGAAGCGTTGACGAAGACATGGGCGGGAGATTCTCGAAGCACTCGGCGGCGAAGGACTTGATCTGTTCAAGGATTGCGGCGGAGATCGTATCGTCGCGCTCACTGACCGAAAACCGTGTCGGATCGAGCGACTGGCCTCATCGAGTCTCCTCCGTATAATCCCGCCCGCTCGATCCGATCCGTACTGCCAACGAAGCTGCGACCTTGCCGACCACAGAACTCTCTCCCGCCGATCCGCGACTGCTGGCCACGGCCTGGCTGTTGATCGCGCTGTTCATTGGCGGTGTGTCGAGTTGGGTGACGGTCTGGCGGCGGTCTCGCCAGCAGCAACCGTGGCTTGGCCAGTGCGAGGAACCGCGTGCCAAGTGGGGCAACTTTCCCGAACGGCTGGTGTTGTTGCTGGCCAGTCTTTGGTTGGGACTTCATCTTGCGGCGCTGTTCATGCCGCCGGCAACCGCGACAAGATCCGTGCTGACCAACTCGGGCCTGATTCAAGAATCCATTGCTGAGCTTGGTACTGTTCTGGTTCTCGTCGGACTGCTGGCCGGAAGCGGGCAACGGTCACTGGGTGAATTCGGTTTCAAGTGGAGTTCGCTGTCGAGTCAGCTTCACGATGGTTGGTTCGGATTCAGGCTGGCCATCCTGCCGATGGCCGTGTCGATGGCGATGACGATTCCATTACAGACTCCCGAATCGCAACACGCACTGTTGAAGTTGCTCGCCAACAACCCCGGTTACATCAAACTGGCTCTCATTGTCTTCATACCTGTCGTCAGCGCTCCGCTGTTGGAAGAGCTGATCTTTCGAGTCATCCTGCAAAGTACGCTGAGTAAAATTGTGCGTCCCCGACTGGCGATTTTGGCGATCGCCGTCTGTTTCTCGGCCGTGCATGGTCCGGTGAATGGTCTCACGCTTTTGCCGCTGGCTCTGGTCCTGGGCAGCGTCTTTCATCGACGACACAGCTATCTCGCCGTGGTCGTGATTCACGGCCTGTTCAACGCTACGATGCTCGCCCTTGCGTTGCTGTCGGCGAGGTAGCTGTCAGCGGTCCTGTTGTGCGCGGGTCTCCCGACCCCGCACAAGACTCCGACCGCAGGTCTCCTCTTTCGTCGAAGAGGAGACCTGCGGTCGGCGGTTTCGGCGGGGTCAGGAGGGCTTTGCACAAAAAATGTAGGGTGGGCACTGCCCACCACAAACGATGGTGGAATGGTGGGCAGTGCCCACCCTACATGAAGTATGCAACCTGATTAT
>JAYUFF010000503.1:0-5186 GCA_043738825.1 Schlesneria sp. | reverse complement strand
AGCAAACCCGGCCCGTCGTTGATGACCGCGTCCCCGATCGGAGCCGGAAACGCTTCGACGATCTCCGTCACATCGCGCAGCCGAATCGGGGCACCACTGCGAAAATCGACGATCGCTTCCGCGAGGTCCGCTGCGGTGCGGACTCCCGTGATCTGCCGCAACGCGAGCCGTTGATTCGGAGTATCGACGAACCCGCCGCCGTTGAGCGTCACCGCATCGGCGACGGCTCGTTGCACGGCATCGAGCGTCACGCCGTGTGCTCGCAACCGATCCGGATCGACGAGGACTTGAAACTGCCGGTCGCGCTGACCCCAGATGGCGACGTTCGCCACGCCGGAGATCGCCATCAGTCGCGGACGAATCGTCCACTTGGCCAAGACCGTCATCTCCATCTGCGACAGCGTGGCCGATGAGACTCCGATCTTCATCAGCCGACTGGTCGAAGAGAGCGGCGACAGCATCACCGGCGGATGCGCCACCGCCGGCAACCGCCCCGCCTCCGCAGCCAGTCGTTCCTGCACGAGCTGCCGTGCGCGAATCAGGTCGGTCCCCGACTGAAAGATCATCACGACCGACGACAGACCCAGCACCGACTTCGACCGGAGCGTCTTCAACCACGGAGTCCCATTGAGCGCGTTCTCCAACGGCATCGTGATGAGGCTTTCGACCTCTTCCGTCGAGAGTCCGGGGGCTTCCGTCTGAATCTCGACGAGCGGCGGCGCGAACTCGGGAAACACGTCGAGCGGCGCGGTCTTCAAGGTCTGCAACCCAAAGACAATCAGAACGATGGACAACGCCAACACAATCACACGCAACTTGAGCGATGTCGAAACCAGCCAGGTCATGCGGTACCCCAGAGAGAAGGCGGAAGTCAGGAGTCAGATGAGGTTGAGTGGAATTTGTATCTTTATCTTTCTGCCGCTCTCTTTCTGTCTACTTCTTTGGCCTTTGCGGGAAGCAGGTAGACAGAAAGAGAGCGGCAGAAAAATGAGAACGACGAATTCACCTCCTCATCCCGAACTCCTCGTGAATCCTGATCAGTTCTCTCCTCATTTGCCAAATCCAAACTCGGTGCCGAACAACTCGGCGACTCCCTCAATGACGATCTTCGATCCAACCGCCGGGCCTTTATCGAAGACCATCCAGTCGTCGATGACCTGTCTCACTTGAATGCGTCGCCGGACGAAGGTCTGCGGCGCGGTGACTTCATAGACCCAACTGCCACCATTCACGTCCTGCACGACGGCCGACCAGGGGAGGCCGCGCTGTTCGGTCTCACCCGTCAACGCGAGCGTCGCGCCGAGCCGTTGTCCCGGACGATACTGACCGTTCGGGTTCTTCAATTCGTAGTAGAGATCGACCGTGGACGAGAGTGCTGTCGCCGTGGGAGGCGCGGAGATGGGGGCCGCCGCAGACATCGGTGAGTCGGCCGCATGAGCCAGCGTGCCGATCTGTCCCGAGGCGCGCTGGTCGATTTCGGCGAGGTCGCCCACATAGACCGGCACCTTGATCCAGACGGGGTCGCACTGCATGACCTCGAACAACGGAGTCCCCGCCGTGACGACCTCACCGACCACGGCATGTTCCGCGCGGATGATGCCGTCGCGCGGCGCGAGGATCGGCAGCGGTGAGACCTTGCCCGACTCGCGATCATCATCCAGCTTGATCTGATCGACCTGTCCCTTGCGCGCTTTGGCCGCGGCGAGGCCCTTCTCGGTCAGCGCGAGTTGAGCCTTCGCTTCATCGACGGTCTTCGCCGTTCCGGCCATCTCGCGCAGCAGACGCTCGGCCCGTTCGAGGGCGATCTGTGCGGCATCGACTTGCACCGCCGCCTGCTCGACCTGCCCCGCCGCGTCGATGCGCGCGGTGGCAATCGCGTTGCGGGCCTCCGCATAACGAACTCGCTCGGCGGGCGTGAGCACTTCCCGTTCGGGCGACAACAGTGGCAGCAGGTGGAAGACCGGCTGACCAAAGTGGATGGCGGCTCCGACTCCGGGAACCGGCCCCTTGCCCGCCGCTTGCAACGTCCCGCTCAGAGGAGCCGACACGATGATCAACGCTCCCGTCGGCAACGTGATCTCACCGCCGTAAGTCCGAGTTCGCCGGACCTGCCGGACCGCAACCGCCGCCGTCTGGATTCCCAGCCGCTCCTCCGCCTTCTCGGTCAGCACAATCGTGTTGAGCTGATCTTCCTTCGCGATGGTGGCCACTTTCGATGCCTCCGTGGCCGCAGACTTCGCCGCCTTCGGCTCCCTGTGACAGCCGCTGACAACTCCCAACAGCAGCCCTGCGAAGAGAGCGAGATGCGTGACCAAACTTTGGCCGCGACATCGTGCGAGGCCGCCAAGCGGATCGAAACGGAAGAGCTTCTGCCTGGCGAAACCTATGCGTGATAACATCGCGAATTCCTCCTGCCTTCCCGGACCACTGGTCCCGATTCACCACGACATGATCACCCTGATCACGGCACAGCATGCCTGACGCGACTCGATCTCACCAGAGTGGCCAAATGACAAATCACTAAGCTCGACGTTTGCCATTTCATTTGGACTGCGGCCATTGATTGCTGCTTTCATTTCTCATGCCGCCATGATTTTTGGAAAGGCTCAGTCACCACGCGGGTCTTCAAAAACGGTGCGAGACTCCAAGAAAGGAAAGCGGTGATGAATCCCCGCACTCCAAATCTGGCAAATGTCGAGCTTAGGACCAATGAAGAAACGCCTGATTCCGGAAAGTAAACCGTTGACGGAGCATCCACTCCGTCATCTTGCGATCCAACTGTCCAGCTCGCGGCGGTTTTCTGTCTCACGACATCGCAAGTCTTGGCCGCGTCGAGAGGTCTGCCACTGGCACGCGGTTGGCTTCGCGCGAGGTGCCTTCTTTTCTTTCGCCTAAGATGTCGCTCGATGTAGCCGAATCCCGCGCACCACGCGGGAGCGGGGAACCCAAACGAGGGATCTCGATTCTGAGAGACCTCTGGGGCGCAGGTTTCGACCCCGCGAAGTACCCCGACTGCCCTGAGGCAGCCGGGGCGCTTTTGCAGGTCGAACCGGAGCACGTTCAAGCTCTAGCCCGTCAGCTAACCTCGCAGGCCGGTCGAGACGTGTGTTCTCGATCAGAGATTGAATGGGCATCCTCTTGAAGAAGGATTGAGCAACGCTCTCCTGATACGTGGCGTCTCCGCCGTGTGGAGCAGGTTTTCAACCTGCTCGTCTTCTGCCTTCCGTTGTCGCGGAAATTTGTCGCGCGCGGTGGGCTAGTACGTCGAGATGCCGCGTCGCGCGGGCAGGTTGCAAACCTGCCCCACGTTCTGAGGACGCCTCCGCGAATCGAGCGCCATTGCGTTCGATGGAGGTTTGGGCTGTGAGAATTGTTCTGGTTCCGGCGGTACAAAAACTGACCGAGATCCTGTTCGGCGGGCTGACGCTGAACGAGGTCTCTCACTGGCTGATGGATGCCAGCGTGTGGGCGTTGTTGGGGATTGGCACTCCGCTCGTGCTGTTCCTGATTTGGCTGTGCGTGAGATACATCCCGCACAATCGCGTGGGCGTGGTCGAGAAGTTGTGGTCGGGCCGGGGTTCGCTGGGTGAGGGCCGCATCATCGCTCTCAACGGCGAGGCCGGTTATCAGGCGAAGCTGCTGCGCGGTGGACTGCACACAGGTTATTGGCGCTGGCAGTACCGCATCCACAAGACGCGGTTGGTGACGATCCCGCAGAGCGAGATCGGGTACGTCTACGCTCGCGACGGTGAGCCGCTCTCTCCGAGCCAGACGCTCGGTCGCGTCGTCCCCAGCAACAACGTGCAGGATGCGGTGGTGTTCCTCGATCCGGGTGTCGAGCATCCGCGCGGACAGCGCGGTCGTCAGCGGGCGATCCTGCGTGAGGGCGTTTACGCCATCAACCCGGCTCTGTTCGTGGTCATCACCAACAGCGATGTCTTCGCGTTATTGCAGGTTCAGGAACCTCACGAACGGACGGCGGTCAGCCAGTGGCAGGAGGAGCTGCGCGGCGTGAACGGTTTCCAACCGATCGTGATTGGTCGGCATAGTGTGTCGAGCATCGCAGCGACTTCCGAAAGCGCGGCGAATGACGACAACGTCGGCATCGTGACGATTCACGATGGTCCGTCGCTGCCGACGGGCGAACTGATCGCGCCGCCGGTTGGTCCCTCGGGTCACGATGCGAATGTAGGGTGCGTGGATTCTTCGGAACGCACCGGCTCGCGCACGCAAAGTCACGATCACAACAACTTCCAAGACCCTGAATCGTTTCTTGCGGCTGGAGGCCGTCGCGGTCGGCAGTATCAAACGTTGACGGACGGCACGTACTTCATCAACCGTTGGTTCGCGTCGGTCGAGACGATTCCGAAGACCGTCGTGCCGATCGGTCATGTCGGCGTGGTCGTCAGTTACTACGGTCGCACCGGCCAGGACTTGTCGGGCACAGCGTTCCGACACGGCGAGCAAGTCGCCGAGGGGGAGCGCGGCGTGTGGGAACGGCCGCTCGGGCCGGGCAAGTACGCGTTCAACACGTATGCCGGAAACATCGTCCTCGTCCCGACGACGAACTTTGTGTTGCACTGGATCACGGGCCGCACGGAGACTCACCGCTATGACGAGAACCTGCGTTCGATCGACCTCGTCACGCGCGATGCCTACGAGCCGTCGCTGCCGTTGTCGGTCGTGGTTCACATCGACTACCAGCGCGCCCCGAGCGTCATTCAGCGGTTTGGTGACGTGAAGAAGCTGATCACGCAGACGCTCGATCCGTTGTTGAGCGCCTACTTCCGGGACATCGCCCACAAACAGACGATGTTGGAACTGCTGCACGAACGCGACGTGATCCAGCGCGCGGCGCAGGCCGAACTGAAACGCCGCTTCCACGAGTTCGACATCGAGTGCGTGGACGTGCTGATTGGCAAACCGGACGCCGCCGGAGACGACGGCAAGATCGAATCGCTGCTCGAACAGCTCCGGATGCGGCAGTTGTCGATCGAGCAACTCGAAACGTACGAACGCCAGCGCGAGGCCAACGACAAATTGAGAACGCTCAACGAAGCGAAGGCTCAGGCCGAGATGCAGACCTCGCTGACGAACGCCAAGCTCCAGGTGCAGATTGCCGAGAGCAAGGGTGACGCGGAAGTCGCGCTCGCCAAACGCCAGAACGATCGGGCCATCATGGTGAC
>JAYUFF010000502.1:0-5188 GCA_043738825.1 Schlesneria sp. | reverse complement strand
CACGGCCACGCAAAGCCGTGACCGTGGCACCCTAAAAAACAAGCCATTTCTTTCCGGACAGCCCCTCACTCGTGTCGAACGGAAGCTGCTCGTGACGGAACGTGCTCGGTCGGAGAATTGCCTGCTGGCAACAGACGCCTCGCGCGGGCCGCGACTGCTCGTCAGTGTCCGTTCGCCGGAGGAAGCGCTCGCGGCGATTGAGGGCGATGCCGACATCCTCGACGTGAAGGAGCCGACTCGCGGATCGCTCGGCATGGCCACAATTGAGGTCATCGCGGCGATTGCTCGACAGGTTGCGGAGGACTGCGGCTCGGCCAGTTGCTCCGAGGGAAGAAGAGGAGACCTGCGGTCGGGGCCTGTGCGGGGTCGGGAGCCCCGCGCACAACAGACTTGCGCGCAAGAGACTCACTCACAACGCGAGCCACACATTCCGCTCAGCGTGGCGTTGGGCGAGGTGATCGACTGGCGGGATCGAGACAACGTTCCCGCGTTGCCCGAGTCGGTCGCGTTCGGCAAGCTCGGATTGAGTCACCTCGCGCGACGCGGCGGTTGGCGCGACGAGTGGCTGCGAGTCCGCGAACGTTTTGATCGACGCTGTTCATCGCGCCTCGAATGGGTGGCCGTCGCGTATGCCGACGCGGACGCCGCCGAGTCGCCGCCACTCCACGACATTTTGGATGCGGCCATCGCGACAAATTGTGCCGGACTGCTGATCGACACGTTCGCCAAGACCGGTCTCACACTGACCGATTGCTGCGACGCGGCTGAGTTGTGCGATCTCGCCGAGCGCTGCCATTCGGCCGGACTGTTCCTCGCGCTGGCGGGTCGGCTCGCGCGCGAGTCACTTCCCGAATTGAGCCGCGTCCCCGCCGATGTCCTCGCGATCCGTTCGGCCGCGTGCGAGGACGCCGATCGCACGGCCCAAGTCTCCGCCCGCGCCGTCGCCTCATTCCGCCTCGCGATGCGAACCACTGTCGCGTCGGCAACCAAACCATTCCTCCTGACTCCTGCCCCCTGATTCCTGACCCCTTCCCCCATGTCCAGACTTCTCGCCATCGGCGACATTCACGGCTGTCTGACGGCCCTCGAAACGCTCGCCGCGTTTGTGCCGATCGCGGACGACGACCTGCTCGTCACGCTGGGCGACTACGTGGATCGCGGGCCTGACACGCGCGAGGTGCTCGACTGGCTGATCGCCCGCCTCGCGACGGGTCGTTTGGTCCCGCTGCGCGGCAATCACGAGATCATGCTGCTGGAGGCTCGCGAGAGTCAGTCCGAGTATCGGTTCTGGCTCAAGTTCGGCGGGCGCGAGGCGCTGGCGTCGTACTCCGACTCACCGGATGTCAGCCTGGCTGACATCCCCGATTCACACTGGCGGTTCATCGAGCACGAAACCCGGCCGTGCCATGAGACCGAGACGCACATCTTCGTTCACGCCGGACTCGTCCCCGATCTGGCACTGGCCGATCAGCCGGACGACGTGTTGTTCTGGGAACGCTTCGACAATCCGCCGCCCCATCAATCGGGCAAGACGATGATCTGCGGCCACACCGCGCAGCGCGAGGGGCGACCGCTCAACATCGGCCACGCGGTCTGCATCGACACGTGGGTTTATGGCGAGGGTTGGCTGACGTGCCTCGATCCGCTCACGGGCGAATACTGGCAGGCCAATCAATTGGGCGAGACTCGTCGAGACAGATTGGCAGACTGTTGAACAGGCAACGTTCACGGCGGCTGAACGTAACGGTTGCGAAGCGACTGCCACGCGGTGCGGCCCAACTTGACCCGCTTCGCGACTCGATCGGCCGATGCGGGCTGGAACCATGTGAACGAGACGACCACCAACAAGGCGGCCGAACCCAGCAGACTCGACCGCAGCGAGTCGTGTTCGGTGAGCAGCGTCAGCCACGGTCGATACCACGCGCGCGGCATGACGGGTTGTACGAGAGGCGATTCGATTCCGCGCGTCTCCAGTTTCAAGTCGGCTGCGACCGGGATGATTTCTTCGTCGGATCGAACCGCGTCGAACTCGATCCGCGTCATTTCGGTCGCGAAGTCTTGGTCGTGTTGAATCGCCTCGACCACTCGCTGAAGTTGCTCGTTCTGCCGTTCGACCGAAACCAGTTTGCGTTGGTTGACGGAGTAGAGGTCTCGCAGCCGCAGCGTCTCGGCCAGCTTCGGTGCCAATGCCACGGCGGTGAACAGACCCGCCGCCAGCAACAGGCTGAACCAAAACAACAGCGACACGATCAACCCGGAAACGGTTTCGTGCTCGCTGCTGCCGCCAGAAATGACGGGGCTGGCCATGCGGGTTCTCATCCCAATGCAAACGCATCCCCGCGCAACGGGCTGCGCGGAAGTCTCGTCGCGTCATCGAACGTCTGTCGCGTGAACTTGAGCCGCCACGACTCCATCAACAACTCCGAAGCCTCCCGCAAGTCGGGAGCATTCGCCGCAACCGGCCATCTCGTCAGCCGTGCCACCCCGTCACGGACACACTCGGACGCCACGGCTCCGTCCAGTTTGAAGTTGCACAAAATGTAGGGTGAGACCAGCGGCGCTTCGCCGCGCCGGCCCACCATCAATTCTCGAAAGTTTTTCAGGGTGGGCCGAAGCTCGATGCGAGCTGGTCCCACCCTGCCTTGAAATTGGGAAGCGCCGTGACTCGGACGCACAATCGTCTTGACCATCTTCGATGTCAGTCATAGAACTCCGCCGCGATGATCGAAATCATTGCGCGGTTCGGCATCGTCCGGGAGGCACGTCGTGATCCAGCTTCATCAACCTGCGCACGACGAGGTCGCTGGTGTTTCCCGGCGAACGCGACCGTCGAGGCAACTCTTGAAACGAGTCCTTGTCGGTGGCGAGCACTCGATCGGACAACGAGTGCTGGTGGCCGGCAATGGCTGTTACGAGTTGCGAGAATGGCTGAACTCACTCGGCTTTGAAGTCGATTCGCTGGGAGCGACGCCTCTCGAAGTGACCGCCGGTGAATCGAGCGGGTCCGCGTTCGATCTGATTCTGGTGGATGACTTTGAGGGGTATCGCGGCAGCCTGCTCGAATTGGGTCTGCGTTTGATGACGGCTCAACTTTTGTCCCGCTTGAAACCCGGCGGGGATTTGGTCGTGATCCACGGTGCCGCGCGCGGGCCGATGGGCGATTCATCGAGCAACGCTGCGCACGACGCGGTCTGTTGGACGCGGCATCTGGCGTGTTTCCCCGGTCAACTCGAATCGACCGAGTTCCCGGCCCCCTGGTTCAGCCGCAGCACCTGGCACTGGATGCTGGGTCGGGGTTCCACTCCGGCCGAAATGATGGTGTCGTTGCGGACTCCCTCGGAGCGACTGACCGTCGAGCAATGGCAGGAACATGCTCGACGCGGCCTGCTGACGAGTGCGACCGCTTGTTGTCCGGCGGCTCTTCCGCTCGTGCATCAACGCGATGCGGCGTGATGCCACACCGAAACAGAATGAGCCGGACAATTGTCCGGCTCAGTCGAGCATGTTCACGGTTTGAATGGGGACGTGATTCGTGACGAGTCGGCCTCACTTCGCTGAAGTATCGGTCTTCACCGTTGCGGCGGCACCCCGCTGATGTTCGCGCTGAATCGCTTCGTAAACTTCCTGGCGGTGAACGGGGATCTCTGTGGGCGCTTCGATTCCCAGGCGAACCTTGTCGCCACGGATATCGACGACGGTGATCTTGATATTGTCGCCGATGAAGATGCTTTCATCGCGTTGACGGGACAGAACGAGCATTTGCGTGTCTCCTTATTCCTTGCCGGCGACGTCGTTCTCACGCGCCGACCGTACTCCCAGGTTGTTGTCTCTCCAGAACTCCTGACACTTCGCAAACAAGCAATCGCGGCCACGACGATTCGCGCGACAAACGCAGCGGACTCATCGACCACCTTCGGACCCGGCCTGCCGGAATCGTGTTCTCGCCACCATTCCTGCCAGAATTGAGAGGCTTGAAGTCATTCGGGCCAACCGGCTTTCACACCAATTCGCGACAAGTTTAGAATCGTCATCCTCTTCCTCGTTCAGGTAATACGATAGCAGGAATCCCAACTTCGGCCAGAAATGACTGTTGGACTCGACGCATTGCAACGAATAGTCCGCGAACGGTGCGAGTACCTGCGATGCACGATATAACGGTCGCGCGGGGCGAGAAACAAAGTGTGACTTTTCAACCGGAGCAACTCTCATGAACAGGCTGTTTTCGCGACGTTTCGTAGACACTTGGTTGGCCATGCTGTCGATCGGCCTGCTCGCCAACTCCCTTGCCAGCGCGGCCGAGCCGGTTCGCGTGCTGATCGTTGATGGTCAGAACAACCACAACTGGAAGGGAACGACGCCCATTCTGAAGGACTTCCTGACGAAGAGCGGTCGTTTTGCGGTCGAGGTCGCCACGACTCCGCCCAACGGTCAGCCGAAGGAGGCGTGGAGCAGCTTCCGCCCGAAGTTCGTCGATTACGGTGCGGTCCTCAGCAACTACAACGGCGAATCGTGGCCGGAGCCGGTTCAACGCGACCTCGAAGACTTTGTCGCCCAGGGCGGCGGGCTGGTCATCGTTCACGCCGCGAACAATGCGTTTCCCGAATGGACGGAATTCAACAAGATGATCGGGCTGGGTTGGCGCGACGCCATGTTCGGCGATCGCCTGACAGTCGATGACAAGGGGCAAGCCGTCCGAACACCCAAAGGCGAGGGACCGGGAGCCGGCCACGGCGCGCAGCACGAATTCACCGTGATCGTCCGCGAACGTGAGCATCCCGTGATGCAGGGCCTGCCCGTCGAGTGGCTGCACGCCAAGGATGAACTGTACCACGGACAGCGCGGTCCGGCCGCTGGCATGAATGTTCTCGCCACGGCGTTTGCGGCCAAGCAGTCGGGCGGCACGGACGCTCACGAACCGATGGTCTGGTGGATTCCGTACGGGAAGGGCAAGGTCTTCACCACGGTCATGGGACACGCCGAGTACTCGATGCAATGTGTCGGCTTTCAAACCATCGTTAATCGTGGCACTGAATGGGCAGCCACCGACAAAGTCACGATCCCGGTTCCCGCCAAATTCCCAACGGCAACCGCCACACTCTCGGCCGATTCCACGAAATAGAGTTTCTCCCTCAAAAACGCTCCCGTGTCAGCCCGACACGCGAAGGAACCGGCATTGGAAAGGACTCGA
>JAYUFF010000501.1:0-5199 GCA_043738825.1 Schlesneria sp. | reverse complement strand
AACACCGAGGAGAGGTGGCTGAGTGGCCGATAGCACCGCTTTGCTAAAGCGGCGTGGGGGTCAAACTTCACCGGGGGTTCGAATCCCCCCCTCTCCGTGAGAACCGCTGGAACCGTCGAGGAAACCCAGGTTTTCTCGGCGGTTTCTTCATTCTCGGCTGAGTCATCGGCCCGTTCCGTGGGCGCATTGGAATGCACAGAACTGCGACTTCGGGCGAGTCGTTTCGGTAAGCGCACCGGTAAGACATCGACCGCGTCCGTCCCCGTGGCGCGAATCGTATCGGGTTTGACCGGCTTCGGACCTGTCGAGGGGAGCGGCGGGAGCTTCTCGACGGCCGCTTGCAGGTCGAACAGACCGGCGTGAGTGTAGCGGTCGAGAGTCAGCGCTACTGTTGAATGCCGCGCGAGCCGTTGCATCACCTTGGCACTCGCGCCCGACCGACCGAGACGCGACAGAAATGTGTGCCGCAACGCATGGAAGTCGGCTTGCTGGCCTTCCCTGTCCCGGTACGACAGGAAGTCCGTCTTTTCCATCGCTTCGCGTTCTTCATCGCTGGGAGCGGCCTTCAGCCACGCCTCGCGAGCGGCCTTCAGATCGTGCTGCACGAACTTGCTTGCCCACTTGTGGACCGCCCACTGCCCCGGCCAGAGCTTCGCATCCGACGCGAGGGACGGCAGCCATTCGCGCAGCAGCTTGGCCACATCGGGCGGGAGCGGCAGGGTATCACCACGGCGAGCCTTTTCGTCCTTCGCCAGAATCCGCACCGTCCCTTGAGCGGATTCGATGTCGAATGACTGCGGCGTCAGACTGGCCAACTCAGAAGCCCTCAAGCCGGTCCCCAGCGCGACGGAATACAGCTTGAAGCGCTCCTCGCCTGTCAGACCGTAGACGGCTTTGCCCGACTTTGACGTTGTGAGCAACCAGCGGATTTCGTCTTCAGTCAGTTCGCGCCGTTCCAGCCGCCGGTCAACTTTCACGTTGCCACCTTGCAGGTGTGCCAGCGGATTCGCGCTCAGTCGCCGTGTGCTCACCATCCAGTTGAGGAAAGTCTTCACCGACACGAGGTAGTCGTTCAACGTCTGCTGCGACCGGCCCTTGGTCTTCAGCTTGGCGAGAAAGCTCTCAACACGTTCGGCGGCGATGTCGTTCAACTGCCGGAATTCGCACTTTTCGAGGATCGCCCCCACGCGCCCCGTCACCAACTTGCGGTAGGCGGGAGTCCGGCCCCGATCCATCAAGTTCTGTTCAAAGTCCTTCAGATGATCCTTGAACCGTTTGCCGGTCATGGATGACTGACCATCGACCAACCCCAGCTTGACGAGCTTGGCGCGGAGTGCCGTCGGAAGCCCTTCGATCCATCGAATGAGTTCCGCAGACGGCGGGTCGTGAGCAGTGCGCCCCGCCACGAGCTTCGTGAGCTTGCGACCGAATTCGATGGTCGCCGACTTGTCCGTGAAGCCCGGTATCCGCTTGGTCGAATCGTGATGATCCTTGATTTCGACGTACCACTTCGCCGATTCCTTCGTCTGTCCGTTCCGATCCGTGTACTGCTGTCGAAAGACTCGCATCGTGTCCTACCTTTGCTGATGTTCTGAGTGCTGGCCAGCACTTCCCACGGGGACGATCATCGTCGGCGTTTCTTGCGTTCGACCACTTCAAGGTTGAGGTATTCCAACAGTCGGTCAAGGGCTTCCATCGACAACCCCCGCTCGCCCGACATGAACCGACTCAGGGCCGATTCGGCAATTTCCGTGTCTTGTGCAATCCGGTAGCGCGACACGCCGCTCGCCTCAATGGCAGCCTTCAGCCGTTCGCTCATCGGGATGGTTTGTTTCTTCGGCATCGCAACCCCTCTTGCTTGACAGATGGCAAGCGTAACACAACGATCGCAGAGAACGGAAGCAACTGGCCCGACGTTTCGACCGGTTGCCAGTCGCAACGTGTCGCAATCAGCCGCGCGGATGAAAGTAAGTTTCTGAGTCTCAGACGTGTCTACGTCTACGGTATTGCGGTTCTTAGCTTGGATTCGTGAATACCGTAGACGTAGACGACAGCACAAATCGGCGAGTGGGTTGCCCGCGTTGTCCGGCCGGGCTTGGCTCCCAGCGTCCCCTTCCAGCCAGTACCAACGCATTGAGTGCGGCTTCGGCGGAATCCACGGTCTTGAATCGCCGATGGCCCTGTTGCGCCTCACGAGCCGTCACAGAGCCACCCTTCCGAGCGACCCACTCGACGAGCTTGCGTCGTTCGGCGTCTTCCTCGGTCTCATCCAGCATCGCGTAGACGCGACGGGCTTCGTGTTTGAACCATTCGGTCAATGCGATGCCACGCCTCATCGACTCGGCATCGACTGAGACAGGACGCGGCAGACCGTGTTCGTCCGATGCCTCGCGCACGAAGTGAATCACCAGAGCCAGCCGCGCCGCGATTTCCTCCAGTTTCGACCACGCTGCACCAAGGTCGTCGTCGAGTTCCACTTGTTGGGCGTTGTGGGCTTTGAAGTAGATTACGAACAGTTGCTTGGCTTCGGGAGTCAGATTGATCGTCACCGGGATGGGTTCGTCGTGTTCGTTCGTCACCATCTCCAGTGAGAACAGTTTCTCGACCAGTTGAACCATGCGAGCCTCAACAGCTTCGTCGATGTCGTCCTCGGTCCACTGCTTTGCCCGTCTCGGTGGCCAGACGATTAGCAGCCGAGCCGCCAGACCAGCCGAGCGACTTTCACGAGTCAGCGCGCGTCGCAAGGTGTCCGGCTGAATGCTGCCCGTGATACTGACGGACGGCCGCTTGATGTAGATGGTTTTCGGAACACCCGTCTTGCGGTCGATGGTGAAGGGTTCGGAGTTGTAGACCGACAGCCAGCGGGCCATGTCGTTGCCGCCGTTCGACGAATACTTGTCGAACGAGCCAAGCCATCCCGCGAGTTCGTCCCACCCGTCGAACACGCCTCGGGGATTCGCAGCCATGATCGGTGCGAGAGCCTCCAGCGTGCTGTCCTCCACCGCGTATCGTGTGCAAGCTGGCGCGTCGGGCTTTTCCGGTGGAGCACCACCTGTTTTCGATTTCTTCCACTCGGCAACGCCTCGTTCGTGGATGAGCAGCGCGGACTCGTGTTCCTTCGCTGCCACCGCGTTGTCCCTCAAGCTCTGTTCGTGCCGCTTGTCGATCAATGATTTTGCCAGCCGATACGGTGGCGACTTCGCCGCACCACTGTAAGCAACCACGCAAGACCACAAGATTGACGGAACGAGCCACCGTCGTTTGATTCGCAGCTTGCGGCTGTTGCCGATGGCCGATGCCAGCACGGGCAGGACGTATGCCGCGAGGAACGCAGGATCGCAGCCGATGGCCTTCGCACCATCGACAACGAACTCGCGCACAATCTTCGGCAACTCATCGACGGGGAACGGCACGTACTCCAACGGCTTGATTGGTGAGGCGTCCAATTCAGGTTCAACAGCATTCGCCTCATCAACCAGCCGCTCCAAGTTTTCGCGAATGCAATCCGGTTCGGCCGCGTCGCCGTGAGCTTCGATCCATTCGACAACATCGCCTTTCGGGGGCAGGCCGGGGAGTTCCACGATCTTGATTGTGGTCGAGGCGTCGAGACGATGAAGGATGCCTGCCACCGCCTGCGCATACTTGCGACCGGTTTCATCGTGGTCGGGCAGGATGATGACCGTTTTCCCGACGAGCGGCGTCCAGTCGGTCAACTCGGGAGCTTGCGAGCCACCCATCGAAGTGGTCGCGATGAGTCCAAGCGACCGAACCGCATCCGCCGCTTTTTCACCTTCGCAGACGTAGACCACGGACGCGGGAGCCAGGTCGGGCAAACCGTACAACGGACGCGGCGTTGCCGGAGCCTTGATGTACCAGCCACCGTCATCGTGAAGCGACACGGGCCGAAACTCTTTCGAGCCATCGTTGCCGTTGAACCTCAACACCGACGCGACCGGCTTCCCCCACGCATCGTGGTAGGTCCACTGCCCGGCCGGTTTGCCGAACTTCGCCGTCAGCGACGACACCGCCGCTCCCGCCGTGGCGTAGCGTGCCCCCTTCGATTTCGATGAGGGCTTCGGCTTCGATGTCGCCTTGCCGTTCGTGTGCGGCTTGCCGTTGCGTGACTCGCGAGGCACGAACAGGTCTTTGGATTCCAGCCCCATCGCACCCACAATCGCCTCGTGAGAACATCGGGCGAAACAATTCAACAGGACTCGCCCGTCGTCCCCTTGGTTGATCGACAGACTCGGGCTTCGATCTTCGTGAGCGGGACAACAGGCCAGCCACCCGTCGCCGTTCCTCCTCGCGGTCGGGAGCTTGGACAGAACGAGTTCCATCGGGGAATCAGCCATTCTGTTCCCCCTTCATCACTTCCCACGCATCGCGCGACGGAGCGCCGGCAGCAATCCATCTGACCAATTCCTCGCGGGGCCATCTGACACTCCGCCCCAACCGGATCGGCTTCGGCAACCGTCCCGATGAGTTCAGTGCGTTGACGTGGCGCAGTGAGACTTGCAGCAGCTTGGCCAATTCAGCGGCATCGACCGCCAAGCCCGTCTGTTCGGTGGGGTGCATGTGTGTGCTCATGCCCGCATTGTTTCAGCAGCAGAGCAACCGTGAAGATGGCGCTGCGTAGCGCCACATAGCGCTACGTCGAACGGTCTGGCAGGTAGTAGCCGTCGCCGCCCGCCCCGTCATTTTTCACACCGCTTTTCTTCAGGTCAGGAACGTAGTGCTTTCGGAACGTCTTCTCATCAACGCCGATGTAAGACGCGACTGACGCCCCGCAAATCGGCCCTTTCTCTCGGATGTGCGAGAGCGCCTTTGTGAGCTTCTGTTCGCGAACACCTGCTCTTTTCGGTCTGTGCGACTCGTTCAAGGGTTGCTGAATCGCGTCCGAAATTGGCGGCGGTTCACTTGGCGAAGAGACAACCTTCGGTCCATCGTTCAACGTCGCAGGTCGAATCAAATCGCCCGTGTGCAATCGAGCTTGCTTCAATTCGACGACAGCCTGCTCGCTCCAATCGTGGAGTTCATCCACCCATCTGTAAATGTCTTCCCCCTGCCAGTCTGCTGGAAGATGTTCCCACTCACCTTTCGGCCATTGGTCGCATAGCTCCAGCCATTCGTGCATCAACTTCTCAGAGATGCACTCGCGAAGTGAGGATCGATGGACTTCGGCCTCACCTTTGCCAACGA
>JAYUFF010000500.1:0-5201 GCA_043738825.1 Schlesneria sp. | reverse complement strand
TCGGAACGCACCGGCAGGAGAATCACTGTTCCCGCGATTGTGCGTTCCGAAGACTCCACGCACCCTACTTTGAAAACTCGGACATCGTCGGGTCGTAGGCATCCACGCCTTTGATTTCGACTTGCCACGAAGAGGAAGAGGGATCGACCACAGATGGCACAGATGACACAGATAAGACGGAAGGAGATGGAGAAGCAGAGGGAGAATGAGTGGCAGAAGCAGAGGACTTTGACTTGGCCTTCTTCCCATCTGTGTGATCCGTGAAATCTGTGTCATCTGTGGTCTCGACTCTTCGCAGTTCGATGTCCGGTTCGCCGAAGACCATGAACAGGTTGCCCGCGCCGGACTTCTTGAGCAGTTCGTCAACCATGCTGAGGTCGAGGTTCATGCGGCAGGTTTCGACGGGTAGCTTGCCGTAGTTCTTCAGGTCCAGATCGACGTGCGGGTCGAAGGCGAAACCCATGACGTAGAGCAGGTCGAAGCCGACTCCGCGCAGGGCCTCTTTGGCCGCTTCCTTCACCAGTTCGGGGCCGATCACATGGGGTGCAGTCGTGAATTGGTGGTCGTCTGTTCTTGTCCCCTCACCCGCCCGACTTTGGGGGGCGAGGGCGAGGGGCGAGCCGTATCAGAGAAGAACCCCTCACCCTAGCCCTCTCCCCTCCAAGGCGAGGGGCGAGGGGACAAGGCAAGAGAAAACCTCAAGTGCCAGTGGCCAGAGCCTGCGTCACGACACCGCGGGCTTCAGTGACGAGCGTGTCTAGGTGGGCGGGGTCTCGGAAACTTTCGGCGTAGAGTTTGTAAATCGCCTCAGTTCCCGAGGGTCTCGCCGCGAACCAGCCGTTGGCGGTGGTGACTTTGACTCCACCGATAGCCTGATGATTCCCGGGCGCTTCGCTGAACTTGGCCGTGATCGCGTCTCCGGCCAGTGTGGTTGAGGTGATGGCGGCGGGAGTCAGGTGCTTGAATGCCTCCTTCTCGGTCAGCGAGATCGGTTGGTCGATGCGGACGTAGTGCCGCTCACCGTGCTGCGCGACGAGAGCCTTGTAATGTTCGCCGGGATCTTTGCCGGTCTTCGCCGTGATCTCGGCCGCGAGCAGCGCGAGGATGATGCCGTCCTTGTCGGTGGACCAGACCGAGCCATCGCGGCGCAGGAAGCTCGCGCCGGCACTCTCCTCGCCGCCGAAGCCGAGCGCACCTGAGAAGAGTCCATCGACGAACCACTTGAATCCGACCGGCACCTCGTACAGCGTGCGGCCGAGCGATGCGGCGACGGCGTCGATCATGCTACTGCTGACACACGTCTTGCCGATGGCGGCCGATGCGGACCAGTTCGGTCGGTTTGCGAAGAGGTACTGAATCGCGACGGCCAGATAATGGTTCGGGTTCATCAGGCCGGACGACTTCGTGACGATGCCGTGCCGGTCGGTGTCGGGATCGTTGCCGGTCGCGATGTCGTACTGATCCTTCAACGCGACAAGGCTCGCCATCGCGTAGGGGCTGGAGCAATCCATGCGAATCTTGCCGTCGTGGTCCAGCGTCATGAAGCCGAACTGCGGATCGACCTTGTCGTTGACGACGGTGATGTTCAGGCCATACGTCTCGGCGATCGGCTGCCAGTACCCGACACCGGCTCCGCCGAGCGGATCGACTCCCAACCGCAGGCCCGCCGATTGGATGGCGTCCATGTCGATGACGTTCTTCAAATCGTCGATGTAGGCGCGAGCGAAGTCGCGTTGAAAGGTCGTCGGCGCGCGCATGGCATTCTCGAACGACACGCGGCGGACTCCGGCGTTGCCTCCCGCCGTCTTCAAGATTTCGTTTGCGCGGTTCTGAACCCAACCCGTGATGTCGGTGTCGGCCGGGCCACCGTTGGGTGGGTTGTACTTGAAGCCGCCATCCTCGGGCGGATTGTGCGAGGGCGTGATGACGATGCCGTCGGCAAACTGATCGCGGCGGTGCTTGTTGTAGCACAGGATCGCGTGCGAAATCGTGGGCGTGGGCGTGAAGCCGTTGCCGTTCTGCACGACGACCTCGACCCCGTTGGCCGCGAGAACTTCGAGGGCCGTCCGTTCGGCCGGAGCCGACAACGCGTGCGTGTCCTTGCCGAGAAACAGCGGCCCGCTGATGTTGTTGGCCTGGCGGTACTCGACCAGTGCCTGCGTGATCGCGGCGATGTGAGCTTCCGTGAACGTCGCGTTCGTGGATGTCCCGCGATGTCCACTGGTCCCGAAGCTGACGAGTTGAGCCTTGTTCGTCGGATCGGGGCGCTGCGTGAAGTAGTTCTCGATCAAGCGACCGGTGTCGATCAGCATCTCTGCGGGAGCCGGCTTGCCAGCCAAGGGGTGAACGGCCATGTTTGTTCCTCAAGTTATCGTATGTGCCGAATCGCGAAGCGGCGGTACTATATCGACCACCTTGGGGGATGGCACTGAAAGACAGAGGTCAGAGCGGCAGAAGTCAGAGGTCAGAAAGAAGACACCTGATCCAACATCTCTGACCTCTGTCTTTCAGTGCCCGTCCACCGCTACACATCAGGAGCATTGCGATGAACCGCCGCATCAAGATCGTGACCGTGAGTTGGCTGATGTTGGCCGCCGTGTTGAGCGGCAACATGCGTCTCGTCCAAGCGGCCGACCTGTCTGGAACGGCCGTCAAGGATGCCATCGAACGCGGCAAGAAGCACCTCGTCAGCCAGCAGGGCGCGAAGGGGTCGTGGTCCAACGGCACAGAGACGCAGACTGCGGGAGTGACCAGCCTGGTGCTGCTGGCTCTGATCAACTCCGGCATGACGCCTCAGGACGTGCCGGTGAAACGCGGCCTGCAATACTTGCGTGCTCTCAAGGCGAACGAACCGAATGAACATCCGGAAACTTACCAGGTCGCGCTGGTGATCATGGCCCTGTCGGTGGCGAAGGATGGCGCGGCGGATCAGGCCAGAATCAGCCACCTCGCCCAGCGTTTGGAATCGGGGCAGATGATTCGAGGGAATTCGGGGGCCTGGGGCTACGGCTTGGGCGGCGGTGGCGATCTGGTGGGAGGTGACAGCAGCAACACGCAATTCGCGATTCTCGGCCTGCGCGAGGCGGTCGAGGCCGGTGCCGTGGTCAGCCGCGAAACGTGGCAACGCAACCGCGATTATTGGGTGCGCGGTCAGAACAAGGACGGTGGCTGGGCCTACACCAGTGACAGTGGTGGTCAGGGAAGTTACGGCAGCATGACGGTGGCGGGTGTTTCTTCGCTGGCCATCTGCGAACAGATGCTCCGCACCGATGCGGGTGTGGCCCCCGATGGGACTCCCCCCTGTTGCAAGGATCCTGAAATCAACAAGGAATTGGAGCGGGGATTGAATTGGCTGGCCCTGCACTTCAACGCCGGCAACAACGCGGGAAGTCCTGGCGGGCACGTGCTGTATCACATCTATGGGGCCGAACGGGCCGGACGACTGAGCGGGCAGCGGTTCTTCGGCGAGCACGACTGGTATCGCGAGGGAGCGGCCTATCTCGTCGCGATGCAGAACGCGGTGGCCGGTCGCTGGAACGGCGCGGGTCACGGTGAGGACGATGAACGAGGAATCGTCGCCACCAGCTACGCACTGCTCTTTCTGTCGAAGGGCCTCGCGCCGGTGCTGGTCAACAAACTCAAGTACGGTCCGCGCGAACAGGGCCGTCCGCTGGAGGTCGTGGGCGACAACTGGAACAAGCACCGGCGAGACGTGCGCAACCTGACCGAGCATATCAGCAGCAGCCCCAAGTGGCCGAAGTTGCTCACGTCGCAGGAGGTCGATCTCGCGCGGGCCGTGAAGACCGACGGAGTCAACTCACTGCTGCAAGCGCCCGTCCTGTTCATCACGGGCAAGGAGCGACCGCAGTTCGCGCCGGAAGAACTCAAGCTGCTGAAAGAGTATCTGCAAGAGGGCGGCTTCATCTTCGCCACGCCCACGTGTCAATCGGCCGAGTTCGAGGCGGGGCTGCGCGAGGTGCTGAGTCAGATCCTGCCGCCGGGCGAAGGGGAATTGAAGCCGCTCCAGCCGGATCACCCGGTCTATCGCAGTGAACACCCGCTGACACCCCACGATGCCGAACATCCCGATGGCGTCAAACTGCTCGGCGTTGACTTCGGCTGCCGCACGACGGTCATTTACTCACCCGAGGATCTCGGTTGTTTGTGGGACTACTGGGCGAGACAGGATCCTCCGAAGCGGAACCCACAACTCAAGTTTAAGATTGACCGCGCGACAAAGATCGGTGTGAACGTGATGGCCTATGCCACGGGACGCGAACCGCCCGACAAGACCGCAGCACCCAAGAAGGTCGCGGAAATAGAGGATCTCGGCAACGTCGAGCGGGGTCTGTTGCAGATCGCTCAGATCAAACACGACGGCGCGTGGAACGCCGCTCCCCGCGCGCTCCGCAACCTGATGCTGGCCCTCAACGACACGGTCGGTCTCACCGCAGCCACGAAGATTCACGACCTGACCCTCGCCGACCCCAACGTCTTTCAGCACCCGATCCTCTACATGCACGGACGCAATCGGTTCGCGATGAATGCCGACGAGCGGAGGCAGTTGAAGGAGTACCTCGGTCGAGGCGGCTTCTTGTTCGCCGATGCCTGTTGCGGAGCCAAACCGTTCGATCGCGGGTTTCGTGATTTCATCAACTCGCTCTACCCCGACAAAAAGCTGGAGCGCATTCCCCTCACACACGAACTGTTCTCCGCAGAGTCCGGCCGCGAAATCCGCAAGCTCAAGCGGCGCACGCAGGAGGCCACCGATCCGTCCGCCGCCGCATCGATGGTCGTGCGCGAAGCCGAACCGTTCCTCGAAGGGATTGAAATCGACGGCCGTCTCGCCGTGATCTACAGCAAGTACGACATCAGTTGCGCGCTGGAGCGTCAGTCGGCGGGCAACTGCGAAGGCTATCTGCCCGAGGATGCGGTCAAGCTCGCGACAAACATCGTGCTCTATGCGCTGCTGCAAGAGCTGCGCTTGGCCGCCCCCAAAGCGGAGGCTCCGAAGTGAGCCGAACGATGATGCCTGCACGACGGGGTCATGGCAGTGAGCCGGGTGGCATCGCCCCCAGACTCTGTCAATGAAGAGTCCGGGAGCTGACGCCACCCGGCTCACATGCCAGAATCTTTTTCGGGACCACTCGTGCTTCGTCACAGTTAGCAGCCTGTTGAAAAACGTAAGACGGGCACTCCTG
>JAYUFF010000499.1:0-1958 GCA_043738825.1 Schlesneria sp. | reverse complement strand
TTTGGCGAGATCGACTCGCGCGTCGATGTGCGAGTCGCCCGCAACGACCAGATCACGGTGGACGAGATCGCATCGCTCCAGCCGCGCGGAATCGTCGTCTCGCCGGGGCCGTGTACTCCGCACGAGGCGGGGATCTCGATGGAGTTGATCCGCACGCTCGGGCCTTCGATTCCGACGCTCGGTGTCTGCCTCGGGCATCAGTCGATGGGTGAGGTCTTCGACTCACCGGTCGTTCGCGCCGAACGGTTGATGCACGGCAAGGTCTCGCCGATCCATCACGACGGAAAGGGCGTGTTCGCCGGACTGGCGAACCCGTTCATCGCCACGCGCTATCACAGCCTGATCGTCCGCGAGGAAACGCTCGGCCCCGACCTGGAAGTGACCGCGTGGGCCGACTACCCCGGTCATCCGCGCGAAATCATGGGCCTGCGTCACCGCCGCTTCCCGATCCACGGAGTTCAGTTCCACCCGGAAAGCTTCCTCACCGAAGGAGGCATTGAACTCTTGAAGAACTTCCTACGCATCGCGGGTGAATTGAGTTGTTAAGGTTCGTAACTATATTACGAGGTTGTCATGAGCTGGGATGTGATGGTGTTCAACTGTGGCGGTTCTCCACCACACGACTTTGCAGCGCTTCCCGACGATTACAATCCTGCGCCGCTTGGCGCGGCAAGCCTCGTCCGTGATTCGGTCTCGATGCATCTGCCGGGTGTCGATTGGTCCGATCCAACGTGGGGCATCTACGATAGAGATGGACTCTCCATCGAATTCAATTCCGGCAAAGACGACCCCGTTGCTTCCATTATGCTGCATGTACGTGGTGGAGGTGATGCCATCCCTGCAATCCTGCAATTTGCGAACCCTAACAAATGGTCACTGTTCGACTGCTCGACCGGCGAATTCATTGATCCACAAAATCCTTCATCAGAAGGTTGGGAAGGCTTCCAAGCCTTTCGGGATAGGGTCATCGAACAATCCGGCGACAAAGAAGAGACAAAATAACCAGTTGCATATGACGCTGCGGGTTCTGAAATTGATGTCATTCGCCGCAGCCGAGTGCATGGGAGCAATAGTTTGACGCTTCGCGGCGTGATGTGCATGTGGAGATCTCCCCAAGAGGACTGTTCGACATGACCCGATTGTTCGCTGTCTTGACCGTGATTGCGTTCGCCACGTCGGCTCATGCCGCCGATCCCTACGTCTCGACCGGCTTCCTGCCGCTGCCGTCCGACATTCAGATCGGCCCGATGTCAGCCGTGGCGGTGGATGGTCCCGACCGCATTTACGTGCTCCATCGGGGTGAGCCGCCGCTGTTGGTGCTCGATGGTCAGCACAAGCTGATCGTGGGCTGGGGCAAGGGCGAGTTCAAGACGCCTCACGGACTGCGAGTCGATGCGCAGGGCAATGTCTGGGTGACGGACAACGCGCGGCACGTCGTCTACCGAATGTCGCGCGCAGGGCAGGTCACGCTGACGCTGGGGACGCTCGACAAGGGCGGAGCCGGTGCGACAAATCTGCGATCACCGGACGATTTGGTGTTCGACTCGAAGGGCTTGATCTACGTGGCCGATGCCGGCAACAAGCGGATCGCCAAGTTCGATGCCGACGGAAAGTACCTTGCCGAATGGGGCCGTGGAGGCAAGGAGCCGGGTCAGTTTTCGACGGCTCACGGGTTGGCCATCGACTCCAAGGATCGCATCTATGTCGCCGACCGAGGCAACAACCGCGTGCAGGTCTTCAATACCGAGGGCCAGTTCCAAGCCGCGTGGACGGAGGCGGGCAACCCGTTTGGATTGCTCGTCACCAGTGAGGGACTGATCGTCTCCGATGGTGATGCTCATCGCCTCACGCTGCTCGATTTCGACGGCAAGTCGCTCGGTGCTTGGGGCAGCCCCGAAACGCTGAAGCTGCCACACCTGATGGCCATCAACTCCAACGGCACGGTCTACGTGACGGAA
>JAYUFF010000498.1:0-5204 GCA_043738825.1 Schlesneria sp. | reverse complement strand
TCGCGATGTCGGCGACAGTGAGATCGCCACGCGGATCGCTCAGTACGAGATGGCCTTCCGCATGCAAACGGCCGTGCCGGAACTGGCCGATCTTTCGTCCGAGCCGCAGCACATCCTCGACCTCTACGGACCGGACGTGAAGCGGCCGGGATCGTTTGCAATGAATTGTTTACTGGCACGACGACTGGCCGAGCGCGGGGTGAGGTTCGTCCAATTGATGCACTCGGGCTGGGATCAGCACACGAACCTGCCGACTCAACTTCAAGTCCAGTGTCGCGACACCGATCAGGCGTCGGCTGCGCTGGTGAAGGATCTCGCCCAGCGCGGATTGCTCGACGAAACACTGGTCGTGTGGGGCGGCGAGTTCGGTCGCACACCGTTCGGTCAGGGAGATATCAACAACCCGAAGCAGCACGGTCGCGACCACCATCCGCGTTGCTTCACGATCTGGATGGCGGGTGGCGGGATCAAGCCGGGTATGGAATACGGTGAGACCGACGACTTCTGTTACAACGTCGCGAAGGATGGCGTCAGTTGCTTTGACCTCAACGCGACGATCCTGCATCTGCTGGGAGTCGATCACACTCGCTTGACGTACAAGCATCAGGGCCGCTACTACCGGCTGACCGATGTCGAGGGCGAAGTGGTCAAAGGGATCCTGGCCTGATCGAATCGGACGTGTGCTACGAAATCAGGTCCGCATTAGCTTCCCGGCCTTGAATTGCCATCCTCCCTCCCCTCGGCGGGGAGGGCCGGGGAGGGGGGCGAAATGAGTGGCAGGCGTCCATTCTCATTCAGCCCCCCTCCCTAACCCTCCCCGCCGAGGGGAGGGGACAAGAATGAAAGCCGGGAAGTTTTCCGAGCCAGTTCCTACGTCCGAGTCCACCAACGTGCGTATTGCCGAGGTTTTTCATTCGATTCAGGGGGAGGGCGAGTTCGCGGGAACGCCGTCGGTTTTCGTGCGAACGACCGGCTGCAATCTGCGTTGCTGGTTCTGCGACACGCCGTACACCTCGTGGCAACCGGAAGGACCGCGCCGCGACTGGCGGGATGTTTTGGAAGATGTCTTGAAGATTGAATGTCCACACGTCGTCCTCACAGGCGGTGAGCCGTTGCTTCAGCCCGAGATCGTGCCGCTCTCGCAGGCGCTGCGCGCGGCGGGACGGTTCGTCACCATCGAGACGGCCGGTACGGTGATTCGACCGGTGGAAGCCGACTTGATGTCGATCAGCCCGAAGTTGTCGAACTCGATGCCGCGCGAAGCCTCGCGCTGGCGCGCACGGCATGAACGTGATCGCCTGCGACAAGATGCCGTGGCTCGGTTGATTGAGATGGCTCCGTATCAGCTCAAGTTTGTGATCGACGAACCCGCCGACTTGGATGAGGTGGTCGAGTATCTGCGCGGCGTTCCTCAAGTCTCTGCGGATCGAGTCTGGCTGATGCCGCAGGGAGTCAGTGCGGACGAACTGACTGCCCGGACGGAGTGGCTCGCCCCGGCGGCCGAACGGCTCGGCTTCCGACTCTCGCCCCGCAGGCACATCGAACTCTTTGGGCATGTCCGGGGAACGTAGCGTCAAGCGGTCAGCTTGACCGCTGGCAATTCGTCGCGGCAAATGCTCGAATCCAACCCGTCGATCCGACTCCGTCACCCCATCCGTCACCCCTTTCGTGGCGAGCCATTACGATTGCTCAACAACCATGCTGACTGAACACTCTCTGCCGATCCGCGTCCGGTACTGCGAGACCGATGCGATGGGCTGTCTGCATCACTCGCAGTTCTTCAACTACTTCGAGCAGGGTCGGACCGAACTGCTGCGCGAGCAGGGTGGCTGCTACCGCGACATCGAGGAGGCGGGCCTGTTCCTCGTCGTCGTCCGGTTGCAGTGCAGCTACCACGCCCCGGCGCGGTACGACGACCTGTTGACGCTGGTCACTCGCGTCGAGAACGTCTCGGCCGTGAAGATCGAACACAGTTACAAACTGCTGCGCGGCGACAAACTGCTCGCGTCGGCCACCAGCACGCTGGCGTGTGTCGATCGCGAGGGGAAAGTCGCGCGGCTGCCGGATTCGATCACGGCGTCATGACGGTCGCGCAGACTCGACCCACCCGACTTTGAATCGGACGATGGCCGTGGACTGAGCTTGAATTGGCATGTCGCTATTCGCCCCGAGCCGTATAGAATGCGACCCCACGATAACGGATGCAGTTTTACAGGAGATGGAGCGATGATTCGCCACTCGGAAGGACGTTGGACTTCCCGCTCGATTCACCGCGCGGGCTTTCAGATGGCCGCGTTGCTGGCCGTGCTGACGTTTGCCGGGCTGCTGTGGCAGCGAGCGAACGCGCAGGAGACGGGAGCGGCCGAACCCAGACCGACCGCGGGAAAGGTTGCGGCGTCACCGGCCACAGCCGGACCGAAGGGGATCCCGAGCGAGCCGATTGAAGTCTTGTTCGCCCTCGGCCCGATGTTGTACCCGATGGGGTTGTGCTCGATCATTCTGGTCTGGTTCTCGATTGAGCGGATGGTCGTGCTGAGACGCGGGCGAGTGATTCCGCGTCCGTTCGTGAAGCGGTTCTTCGAGCATCTCGAAGAAGGAAAGCTCGATTCAAAAACGGCACTCAAACTGTGCGAGGAGAATGGCAGCGCGATCGCGTTCATCTTCGCGCACGGCATCCGCAAATGGGGCAAGAGCAGCGTCGAGGTCGAGCAGGCGATCATCGACGGAGGCGAGCGGCAAATCAGCCAGCTTCGCAAGCATCTGCGAGTCATCAACGGCGTGGCCACCATTTCCCCACTACTGGGTCTGCTCTGCACGGTCGTCGGCATGATCGAGTCGTTCAATACGATCGCGACCAAGGCGGGGATGGGCAAGTCCGAGGAACTGGCATCGGGCATCGGTCTCGCGCTGTTATCGACGGCCGCCGGACTGACGATCGCGATCCCTTCGCTCGCCCTGTACATGCTCTTCTCGGGGAAAGTTGACTCGCTGGTGATCGAGATGGACGGAAAGTCTCAACAACTGGTCGATTTGATTTCGGCCGAGGGCCTGGCTGAGAGTGCGCGCTCCGCCCCACGCAGCCCCACGGGATCGAAGCCGAGCATCGAGACCCGCAAGGCGATGTGACGGCGTTTGTCTCAGCCACGTTGAACCGCCAGCCGCAATCCGGAGCAAGAGACGGAACCACGGATGACACAGATATCACGGATCAGACAGAGGGCAAAAACACTTCTCTGCTCCCTCTTCATCCGTGCCATCTGTGAATCAGTGGTCAGTCTGTTACGTCATCAACTGGGGTCATCGCCTGGCTCTGAAGTGCGCGCGGGACAACAAGAAGTTGCGGCCTGGCGTCCGACGTGCGGGCGAACCGTGAAGATTCAGGCTACTTTTCGTTGCCGAACTCGATGACTTTGGCTTCGCCGGTGGGGCCGGTTCGTTCGAGATGGACGATCAGCCGTGAGTTGCCGCGAATCCCGTAGCACCAGACTTCGATGAGGCCCGAACGGGTGATGGCTCGGCTGATCGAGTCGGGTGGCATGCGCGCCTTCAGCGCCGAAGCCGTCATGCCGACCGCGATGCCACCGCTCGATGTCGTCTCGGATTTCGGCGTGTCTCCCGCCGGTTTGCCCGCGACATCCTTCGTCCAGACACCGCGATCGAGTTTGTAGCCGAGCGACTCCAACTTCCGAGCCACCTCCTCGAATGCGGGGTCGAGCTTGTGAGCCTCCTTCAGCAGCGCAGCGGCTTTGGTTTCGTCACGCAGCAGCGCGAGGTAGTCTTCGGCAAGCTGCAGCAGGCCGGTTGATCCATCCTCGCGCAGGCGACTTTCGCGCGCTAGCAGCCACGCCTGCAACGCCTGCCGCGCCACCACCGGCTGCTGGCGCGAACGATAGTCGTTCGCGAGCTGTTCGACTTCCTGTCGCGTCGCCGTTCCGGCCCGCTCCAATCGCCAGGCGAGTTTTTTCTCGCGGTACTTCTCGGCGAGTGCGTGCTCTTCGGGAACGGCTTGTTCGATCCGAGCCGCGATCTCGCTGCCGTCGCGACCGTCGGTCGCGGCTTCCAGCACGATCGGCTTTAGAACGACCGCCGCATAAAACAGCCGGTGCAACTGCCGGCGAGTCGCCTCGGGAGACTCGCGATAGAGGGTCAACGCCTGTTGCTCGTAGCGCTGTTTCAAATCGGCGGGAAACTGCGGCAGCGGTGGCGTGCTGCCGGGGAGATCGCTGGCCAGACGAGTCGCCAGTTGCGACCAGACCGCAGGCTCGGGCGGCTTGGCCTTGAGGGCCGATTGCCAGAGCTGCCAATAGCCTTCGTGCAGAATCTCCATCCGCTGTTCGTCGGGCAGTTTGTATTCGTGAGATTTTTGAGCCAACCGAATGCGTGCCTCGCCATCGTCGGCGGGCAGCGCCCGCCATTCGATCTTCACACCGTTCGCGTAGGCGGTGAGCGCCTTCTTCGTGAGTTCGTCATCGCCATAGAAGCGGCCTCGTCCGGCGGCCCAATCGCCCAGCTCGTACCATTCGGTGGAACGCGGGTTCCGCAGCTTGACCGTGCGCGATTCAAACTGCTCGACATCCGTCGGCACAACTTGAATCTGTGCGATCTCGAACGAGACTTTGCCGTCGTCCTTCTTGAGCTTGCCGACCAGCTCGACCGTCCGCTTGCCGTTCAGCGCGCGCAGTTGAGCCTCCGAGGCATGAAAGACCAGTTCGCATTTGGCCAGCCGCAGTTGGCCCTTCCCGTGCAGGGAGATGCGGCCTTCGAGGCGAATCGTCGGGCCGATGAGCTGGTCCCACTCGGCCTTCCGCGAGTTGAGAGTCTCGACCGACCAGACGCTTTCGGCGGCGAAGGCCCTCGGTGCGAGGGCCAGCAGCAGCACCACGATCGAGTTCAGAAGACCAGCGCGGCTCCGACGCAGTCCGACGAGACGGGGCGACAACAATCCAGTGAGAAGTGAGAAGTGCAAAGTGAAAAGTGAAAAATGAAAGGCAGCGGAAACGTCTGTGGCCCTCTTGTCACTTTGCACTTTGCACTTCTCACTTCTCACTTTGCACTCCCTTCACAACCATGACTTAGCTCGAATTTTGCCATCTTTGGAGTGCGGGGATTCATCGCCGCTTTCATTTCTTCGGAACTTTTTGATTTGATGAACGACACACTAACCGCCGGGGCATTCAAAAACTCAAACCATCGCGAGAAGGGAA
>JAYUFF010000497.1:0-1960 GCA_043738825.1 Schlesneria sp. | reverse complement strand
CGTTTCTGATGCCGATCTTCGCGATCTGCTACGGCGCGTCGGGCATCGGTGGTGAGCGTGAAGATCGGACGCTGATCTATCTGTTGATCGTGTCGCTGCCGCGTCCGCTGGTCTATCTGATGAAGGCTCTGGCCGGACTGTCGCTCGTCGCGGCGTGGACGGCGGCGACGCTGTTCGTGCTGTGCCAACTGGCCGGTGCGCCGGGCCGCGAGGTGTTCGCGATCTTTCTTCCGGCGAGTCTGCTCGGCGGGCTGGCCTATGCCAGTTTGTTCCTGCTGTTGGGAGCCATCTTTCGTCACGGCACGATTATCTCGCTCGTCTACTGGTTCTTTCTGGAGGTCTTGTTCGGCAACCTGCCCGGCATCGTGAAGCGGGTCTCGGTCGCGTTCCATGTCCGCTGCATGGTCTACGACGCGGGAGCCGATCTGCAACTCGGGCCGCTCAGCCGAGTCGCGCGTGAGATGTTCCTGCCGGTCTCGGGAACGACGGCCACGATTGTGCTGATGGCAACGATTGCAGGGTTGCTCATGGCGGGAGTCGCCTCATTCGAGCATCGCGAGTACCGCGACGCGAGCTGAATGTTGCCAAATGCCAACGTCCCCGCCGTTTCTAATGGACGAGTTGTTTGGGCTTGATCGTTCAACCTGCAACTCTCCCGCGAAATTCATGACGGGCAGCAGTCCGCGCACTGCAGCCGTTGAAAAACGGGTCTATGCTTCTGACTCCTGTGCCCGACTGTTGTTTTGCGCGAACATTGTTCCGTCGCATGGAAACGACACGGGGCGAAGTGGCCACGTCAATGTCTGCGTTTGGCGAACAGAGGCGATTCATGTGCGGGATTGCGGGGATACTCCAAGGGGACGGGCAGCCGGTGCGCCGGGAGCTGCTCGAACGAATGATCGAGACGCTCGATCATCGCGGCCCCGATGCGCACGGGATCGAGCTGCTCGGGCCGGTCGGCCTCGGACATACGCGACTCAGCATCATTGATCTGGCTGGCGGCGTGCAGCCGATGTCGTCCGCAGACGGCAACCTGACCGTCACGTTCAACGGCGAGATCTTCAACTACCTCGAACTGCGGCAGGAGTTGATCGCACTCGGCCGGACGTTCGCCTCGAATTCGGATACCGAAGTTCTGCTGCAAGCCTACGCCCAATGGGGTGAGGACTGCGTGACGCGGTTCAACGGCCAGTGGGCCTTCGCCGTCTGGGACGCTCGTCACCAGAAGCTCTTCATTTCGCGAGACCGTCTCGGCAAGCGACCGCTGTTTTACACCGTCGTTGGCAAGACGCTGCTGTTCGCGTCCGAGATGAAGGCGATCCTGACGCATCCCGCCGTCACCAAGGCCATCGACCCGGTGGGCCTCGATCAACTCTTCACGTTCTGGTCGGCCTTGCCGCCGCGCACAATCTTTCAGGGAATTCGTCAGCTCCCACCGGCTCATTCACTGACGGTGACTCGCGGTGAGGTCCAGGTCTCGCGGTACTGGGATGTCGATTTCTCGAACCGGTTCGAGGGCCAGTCGGCTCGCGATCTGGAAGAGCAGCTTCTGGAACTGCTGACCGACGCGACGCGGCTGCGATTGCGCAGCGACGTGCCGGTCGGAGCGTATCTGAGCGGCGGCCTCGATTCGTCGATCACGGCTGCGTTGGCGAAGAATCTCAATCGCGAACGGCTCTGCACATTCTCGGTCGAGTTCGAGAATCCCGAGTACGACGAGAGCGTCTTCCAGCAGGAGGTCGTCCGTCGGTTGGGGACCGAGCATCGTACCGTGCGTTGCTCACACGATGACATTGGCCGCGTCTTTCCAAACGTCATCCGACACACCGAGGTGCCGATCCTGCGCACGGCTCCCGCGCCCCTGTTCCTGCTGTCGCGCCTCGTGCGCGAGTCCGGTTACAAAGTCGTGCTGACCGGCGAAGGAGCCGACGAAGCCTTCGGCGGCTACGACATCTTCAAG
>JAYUFF010000496.1:0-1961 GCA_043738825.1 Schlesneria sp. | reverse complement strand
GATTTGTCAGAACACCGTTTCTGACGATCCACTGCGGTCGTGCCGATGATGGAATCGCTTCCCATCCGCTCAGCGTCTTACCATCGAATAAGGAGATGATGGTCTTCGCTCCGTCCTTCTGTGCCGTCGCATTCACAGTAGTGGACTCGGTAGCTGTTGGAAGAGGCAGTACCACCCGGAAACCATCATCGTTGTTCCGGCTGACCGGCGCGTCCCTTCCCCGGTACGCCGAACGGGAGTTCCGCGAGAAGAATATCCAAGAACCGCCCCGCAAGACGCGAAGGCTACCGGAAGATGGACCGACCGGGTCGATGATGTCGCTGCTTGCAAACTGCGAATAGTACTTCTCGTCGCGCCAGTCCCAGCACCACTCGAAGACGTTGCCATGCATGTCGAACAGGCCGAACGCGTTCGGCTGATATGAACCTACCACCGTCGTCCGTTCGAGATATTTCCCCTTGGTCGAGGTGCCGTACGGGGAGGTGCCTTTGACGTTGGCCTTGTCTCCGTTGAGCGTGCTGCCGAAGTGGAACGGGGTCGTCGTGTTGGCGCGGCAGGCGTATTCCCATTCTGCCTCGGTCGGCAAGCGATACCCATTACCGCCCGTCGGCGAGACCGTGGCCGATTTGATCGATCCGCTCTCACTCTGCGCATTCGTCAGTGAGTAGTACGGGGACATACCGTCCTTCTCACTCAGCTTGTTGCAGAACTCGATCGCATCGAACCACGAGACCCACTCCACCGGAAACTTGCTCGTGTCCATTCTGCTGACGTTTTGGCTGTACTTTCCCGTTTTTGAAAACTGGCTCGGGTTGGTTCCCATCACGCTCTCGTACTCGGCCTGCGTGACTTCGTACACGCCCATATAGAACGGCTGCGAAATCTTCACCGAATGCTGCGGACCTTCGTCGGTTATTCGTTCTGCTTCGGACACGGCCGATCCCATCGTGAACGTCCCCGACGGAATCAGCGCTAGCTTCATGCCGATGGACTGCGATGTGATCATCTGCGACTGCGGATCGATGGGGATCGTGGGTGTGGTATCCGGTGACAACTTCGCTGGCTCGGTCTGGACCACGCTCTCCGGTGACGGTATCGGCTCGGAGGGTTTGTCGGCTGGCGAGACGGCAACCGGTATGGGCGGCGGACTCGATGGTGCCGGGTGGTCAGGTGCGTTCATTGGTCCCGACGGCTGGCTGGTCGCGAGATAGTTCTGCACCAGCAGGCTCACGCCCATGAACAAACCGACCACGAGGGCGACGCTGCCGACGATGTGTTTGGTCTCAAACGCTCGCTCGTTGGAGTCGAGGAAGCGGCGCTGGCCTTTGCGGCGGGCGATGACCTTTGCCGCGCCGTACTCCTTCAAGTCGGCGGCGAGTTGTTTGATCGCCTTGTTGTTGGGCTTGAGCTTGTACAGGCGTCTGACCAGGGCGGGCAGAGTCTCTGTATCACCGGTGCGGACGGCGTCTTCGATGTCGCGTTGCAGGTGATCGCACTCGTCGCGCAGGTCGGTGACCTTCTCCAACAGGTCACGCAGTTCGATGCTGCGGTAGGCGGGCGGAACCTGCGCGAGCAACTCCACCGCTCCGGCGTAGTCGTAGTGTTTGAGCAGTTGCCCAGCCGTGTCACACATCGGGGCCGAGGATTCACGCACACTCTGCTCGGTGGCGCGAGTCTCCACCAATTGCGGGCGTGCCCACGCGACCAGCGGGGCGAACCGCGCGTCGCGCAGGTTGACGATCTTTTCCAACAACTCGATGGCCGCGCCGTATTGGCGCTTGTCGAGCAGTTCGGTCACGCGCTGCTTCTGAGCTTCGATGGCATCCGCCTGCTCGGCGCGAGGCGTCGCCGCTGGCTTCGCGGGTGT
Source organism: Schlesneria sp. (assembly GCA_043738825.1). Taxonomy (GTDB): domain Bacteria; phylum Planctomycetota; class Planctomycetia; order Planctomycetales; family Planctomycetaceae; genus Schlesneria. The sequence continues at coordinate 94 of JAYUFF010000496.1, read as the reverse complement.
CAACGCGACCGACTCGATGGGTGAAGTAGGTGTCAGTGTAGGGCCGGTTCCACCGGCCGCTGAGCGATCCAGTCGATCATCGACGAGGCCGGTG
>JAYUFF010000495.1:0-1962 GCA_043738825.1 Schlesneria sp. | reverse complement strand
TCAGCCGGAACGCGCTAGCGTCCGGTTCTAACCGTGGGCTGGCGCCCAGCGGCTGATGGACTCAACCCGAAATCTCAGGTGTGACACAGCACTAGTGTTGTCGTGCGGCGGTCGTTTCGCAAGCGAGGTTGCCGTGTGGGATGGATGGCCATCGACATCGATCAACCGCGTTCGTGTTCGGCTGACAATCGCGATACGATCCGCCCGAGAATCCTGCACCTCCGGACTTGAAAACCATGAGTCAACTTCCGCCGCAAGAACTGCTCAACTCCACACATCAGTTTCCCGGAAAGTTCCTGTTCAAGGTCATTGGCCGATGCGACGACGAGTTCGCGTCGCGCGTGGTGACGACCGTGCGCGAGGCCCTGTCTCACGACTTTGACCCGCCGTATGAACTGCGCCACACGCCGGGAGGGCGACACGTGGCGATCAGCATTGAGCCGTGGGTGGAATCCTCCGAACAGGTCTTGGCGGTCTTCGCCCGCATTCGCGAGTTGTCGGGGCTGGTCATGCTGATGTGAGAGGCTGTCCGAAAAGAAACCGCTTGTTTTCAGGGTGCCACGGTCACGGCTTGGCTTGGCGTGGCCGTGCTTTGGTTGTAGCGAAGACACGGCCACGCAAAGCCGTGACCGTGGCACCCAAAACACAATCCACAAACCGGTTGAGGCCAGTCCGAGTTCTCGGACAGCCTCTGAGACGAAGTGGCTCGCCGGGTGCGAATAAGCCGAGTCGTTTGCAGCCGACAATTCCGTTGCCAACTTGGTTTTGACACGATTTTCGCTTCCGACTACAGTCCCGCCCGCAACGACGAGCCGAAGGATCGGCTCGTCCAATTGAGGGCGATCTTTTGCGAAGACCGCCCGACTCCGCATGGCAAGGACGGCCGAGTGAACTTATCCCCGCGTGTGCTCGTCATCGACGGGTCTTCGGATACCGAGACCGTTCTCAAAGCCGTGCTTGAGCCACGCGGAACATCGGTCGAACGTCGTCGAAACCACCGCTCCGCGTCTCGTCTCGATGCGTCGTCGTCCCCCGAGGTTGTTGTCATCGATCTCGATGCGGAACCCGACGCCCTTCAGACGGCATCGCCCTGGCAGCATTCGCCGCGAGTCCTGCTCGGTTCTCATCGTCCGCCGGTTGCGGCGCAAGGCGAGCGATTTCTCGCGAAACCGTTTCAGTACCCCGAGCTGGTTCGACTCATCCAGGAACTGCTGGACGAACGCGCCGCCGCCTGACTCGTCGCGTTGAGGGTTGAGGGTCGAAGGTTGACGGTCAGAAACGCAGTCTGAACTCTGTCCCTCAACCCTCAACCTTCGACCCTCAACCCCCCAATCGCTGACGCCGCCCCTTTCGGAAATCTTTCACTCCTGACCGTGTGAGACATCGTCCGGCGGTTGTCAGGCGTGCCGCTCGCGCGGATAGTATGAGGTTCGCTGCGACGGCACGTCGAATTGATGGCCGGATCGCGCGAGTGACTCCTCGGATGGTCGTTGTGAACAGAGCCTCACTACTTGTCGTGCAGGGCGTCGAACAGGGCGCGCGGTTTGAATTGGGCGAGCAGCCCGTCGCGATGGGACGCGGCGTGCAGAACGAGGTCCGCATTCTCGACACCGAAGTCTCACGCTTGCACGCGACGATTCAGCGGGTCAAAGACACGTTCGTGCTGACCGACCGCAACAGCTCGAACGGCACGCAGGTGAACGGCGTGGCCGTGCGGTCGCATGTTCTGGCGGACGGCGATCAGATTCAGATCGGGCACACGCTGATGCTGTTCGCCGATGCCGAACGCGACAGCGTTTTACAGACGGCTGCCGAGCGAGTGCAGTTCATCTCTCAACACGATCCGGCCGATCGGTCGAGCATCGTCAGTCAACTGGACGGCCGCGCGGTGTCGCGTCCCGCCGCGGCGGACTCACCCGATGAGAGCGGCTCGCCGTCGAACCTGACCGTCCTGTACCGCAT
>JAYUFF010000494.1:0-5214 GCA_043738825.1 Schlesneria sp. | reverse complement strand
CTGCTGGAAGATCAGCCAGGTGGTCGCGGGGAAGTCGGTCTGCACGATCTGCATGATTCGCCCGAGCAGGTAGCGTCGATATTCGGCCTCGGTCGCCTCGGCGATGGAATCCGGCGAGGCGAGTTCTTCGAGTTGCTCCAGCGCCGGACCTGCCTGCGGCTGTCGTTTGCGCCAGGCCAGAACGGCGTGACGAAAGACCGTCCAGAGCCACGCTCGAAAGCTGCGTGACGGGTCGTACCGAAACTTCGGCAGTTCACGGATCAGCAGTACGAACACCTCTTGCAGCAGATCCTCCGTCGCGCTGTCGCTCACCTCAAGCCTTGCCGCCCATCGCCGCAACAGAGGCGTGAACAGGCGCACGAACCGCTCCCAGTCATCGGGAGTCGGCTCGTCGCACAGGCGGTGGAGCAATGTGGCAGGCGTGTCGTGCATGGAAACGGACGACCATATTTCGTCACGGATCAGCGTCCGGAGTTGATGGGGAGCACTTGGTGTTGCCCTGGCGGTGCATGGTGATGGGCCAACCCGTGAAGCCGTCCCTCAGAAATGCGGTGCGAATCCGAGGCTTTGTCGGAAAACACAAAGTTAGGGTAGCCACGTTCGCCAGAACGTGGGTGTTTTCATGTTTCCCCCACGCTCTGGCGAGCGTGGCTACCCCAAGATCAAGCTGTGACAAAGCCTAGAGGCGAGCCGACGGCGTCCACCCTCAACTCACGCCTTGCCTTTGCGGTTGCCGGGCGGTTCTTTCCACTGCTTCAGTTGCTGGCGGATGTCTTTCAGCGTGATCGTCGGCGTGGGGAGTCTCAGTTGCGGTTCGGCATCGGGAGTCGGTTGGTCGCCCGATTCGTGGACTCGGTTGAGTTCGTCTTCGAGGGTCTTCAGCCACGATGGGACATCAAGGCCCGAGCCGGATGTCGTTTTGAGGTACTCCTCGACACCGGTTTGCAGCGCGAGGAAGGAAGGTGAGTTGGAACGTCCCAGATCCGCGTCTTCGCACGCCGGACGGATGCGGGCCAGCATGTGATTGACCGCCAGCGGTTTGACGAATCGCTCATGCAGGTGGTTCGAGATCGACAGCAACTTCATGCCGTACTTTTTCTGGAGCGACTCCAAGCCTTCGAGGTGGCCGTCGGCCATCTCTTCGGTCTTCACGGCGAAAACATCTTCCCAGATGGTGGCCGCTTCGGGCTTGCCCTGTCGCGCCAGAACCTCGTGAGCGACGGCGACCGGCAGCAGGTTCCAGGCATCGCGGTCGTAGGCCGTCTCCAACCGCAGGAAGTCGAGCAAACTGTAGAACTGCTCGCCGTAATCGGACTGCGTGGTGGTCGTGTTGTATTCGAGGAAGCGGTCGAATTTCTCGACAACGACTTGATAGATCAGGTGCAGTTGTTCGGCCGCTTCCTCGCGGTCGATCTTGCCGCTGCGGAGGTCATCGAGCAGCTTGACCGGCCGCAGCGGGTCTTCGTTCTGTTCGAGATACTCCAGGAATTTCGAGACGCCGCTGTGCAAAATGGCCCTCACGTTCCCGAGCGTCAGGATGCGCGCGTTGAGGATGTCGGAGCCATACGTCTTCACGAACTTGGCGGTGTCGTCCCAGACCGGTTCGACTTTCAGGGCCTCCACCGACGACAGCCGCATCGTGCCGCTGTGTTCGAGCCACTGGTCGAGATACAGCTCGACGATCTCACCGACGATCTCAATCAGGTCTTCGTCGCTGAAGCGGCCACCCTTCCAATCTTCGGACGCGCGGACGACGCATTCGAGTGTGTTGCGGAGCGCGATGCGGAACAGTCGATCGAATTCGGTGACGGCCATGCCGCGCGGTCGCGAGGCCCGTTCCATCTGGCGAGCCGTGCGCAGCAGGTGCCACGTCTCACGCAGCAATCCCAGTTGCGGAAGGTGAGCCAGCAGGAACCTGACCAGCATCTGCATCGAGCGGGCGGTCAGGATTTGCTTCGGCTCGCCGCCGTGTTCGAGCGGCACGTAGAGGAGCGGCTTGCTTTGGAGAGACCGCAGCAGGCCCGGAAGGACTCGCCGCACTTCGGCCTCGTTGCGCTGCATGATGCCGCGATACATGTCGATGATCCGCACTTCCTCGGCGGAACTGCGGACCGTCTGATCCTCGGGTGAGAGGGCGCACGCCAGGCACCACTGCGCCGAACGGCAACTGAGCCACGTCGCCAACGCCGTCTGCACCAGATAGAGCTTCGTCTGCAACTGCGAGTCGTATTCGACGTTGGCGTCGTGCTCGCCGCTCGATTCGCCGATGTCACTCTTCCACAGGTCGTCGATCAGCCGACCGAGGTCGGTTTGGAGTCGCACGGCATGTTCGAGCCAGTGCCTGAGCGATTCGGCCTGTGCGGTGCGGGCGGTCTTCGCCTCCTTGGAATCATCGCGGGGCGACACCACTTCGCGTTCGACGGCCAGCGTGGCTCCCATCTGCCACAACTGAGCCAGCAGGCGCAAGAACTTCAGCCGGGGTTCCAGACGCTTCTCGACGATCTCGAATTCGGAGTCGCCTTCGACGCGCGGGCCGTCGTCCATCATCGGGCCTTCCTGACCGTCGTCGGCACTGTCTTTGAAGACCATGTTGTCGTAGGCCGCGCCAAATATTCCGTCTTCGTCCGCCTCCTCGTCGAGTGCGTCGCTGTCTTCGTCGGGCCAGTCGGACGATTTGGTGGACCCTTCGGCAGCCGTTCCGTCGCGGTAACTGGGGGCCGACCACAACTCACCGGCGTTCGCTTCGAGGTAATCGAACATCCGGCGGACCAGCGGCCACGGATCGTCCTTGGACATCGAGCCTTCTTCGACCGCCTGACCCATCCACCACAGCAGCAGATCCTCGAACGACATGTGCCCCGCTTCGAGTCCGACGGTTTCTTCTTCGCTGAGCCACTGCATCAACAGGCCGAGCGCGGCCACGCGGTCGTGACGTTCCAACAGCGCGGAGACGACCTGCGCGTAGGCCTTCGCCGATTGAAACTGTTCGACGTGACTGCGCCAGAAGAGGATGTCGCCGGCCGCCTCACCGGCCGCCCGCCAATCAGCGAGTGCTCGCGCGACGTGTTCGGCCGAATCGAGCTGCTCGCGCGCCGCGACGCGCGGCAGGTCGCTCACCGTCAACGTGCCGAAGCGGTCCCAGAATTCGGCGAGCCGTTCGTAGCGCTGCGCGATGGCCAGTTCGAGTCCCTTCTCGCCGCGCGCCGCCGCCTCTTCGAGGACGCGCGAATAGGCGTCGAGCAGCGCTTCCATGATGTGAAACAACATCTCGACCCGCTGGTCGGGAACGCTGTCCTCGCGCGAGATGAACAGCGGGAAGAGGCCCTGAAAACCGAGCACGTTCCACGGATCGACCAGCGCGCCGCAGTCGATGCCGCGATGCAGATAGTCTTCCGCCTCCTGCAACAGCTTGAACGCCTCGGCCACTTGTTTCTGCTCGACGATCCGCCGCGCCGAGTGAACGCGGCAGAGTACCTCACACTCGAACCGCGCCGACGCGCACGGGATGACGGCCGCCTGCCGCAGGCTCGCCTCGGCATAGCCCATCCGCGCGAACAGGTACGCGAGCTGTCGCCGCTGCACCTGCTGGGCACCGTACTGCGCGAGAAACATGTTCAGTGACTGCCGCACGTGTCCGAACGGCTGCCGAGTCTGCTTGGCATGCCGCGCGAGCCGCTTCGCGCGCGCGCCCGTCACCGATTGCAGCAGCCTCGAATAGAACTCGTCGCGCTGACGGGCGACTTTGGGCAGGAGCGATGTCAGCGTGACACTCGAATCGTGGCAGTCGGGGCCGTAACCGCTGATCGCCGACGCCATCAGGATCGTGCCGCACAAGACGGCCGAGATGTCGAACAGCGATTCGTCGGGATCGACCCGCTTCTGCTTGGCCGCCCAGTCGAGCAGCGCGTCGAGAATCACCCTCCGCACGACGAACCGGCGATAGCGACCCTTCAAGTCGATCTGATACGGATCCCACTCGCCGAACAAATAGTTGGTCCGCTTGTTCGCCGGATGGACGTGATCGTGAGCACGCAGATCGATCGACAGCTCGTCGAGCTGGTCCAGATCGAAATGGGAATCGGCCAGCAGATCGCGCGGCATCTCGCGAAACAGTTCGAGGACGCGTCCGATCAAGGCGTGATACTTCCCCTGCGCCAGGCCGACTCCCCGCAGGAAGATCGGCAACGGACGAAACCGCTCGTGGGAATACGGCTCCGCCTTGCGGCCGTTCTCCAAGACGGCGATCGGTCGATAGCCGAGGAAGTCGTTCAGACGATCAATCGCCCCCGCGACGATGCGATCGTTCTCGTCCCACGGCCCACCCTGTTCGAGCACCGCTTCAAAAACCTTCGCGACGAAGAACGACTGCTGCAACTCTTCCGGCTTCAGATGGAAGAGCAGGTCGCGATGATGTTCGCGGTACGCGGGCAGGGCGTGGTCGAAGGTCAGTGAAATCACCTGCTCGGCCTGCGAGCTGTCGGCAAACGCGGGTGATGTCGCATGGAGATCGGCCAGCACCTGTCGCAGTGCTTCCGCCGCCGAGGCGAAGGGAACGGCCTGCCAGAACTCGTCGAGATTCTTCTCGAACTTCGGATCGGGTCGCCCCCCCGAGAAGTTCAGATAGCCGAGCAGTTCTTGAGCAATAACGGCATCTTGCGGACGAAGTTTCAAAGGACCAATCCCCCGATGGCACGAGTTCCCTGCACGGCGCTCCAGGGGCGAGTTGGTCGGCCGCTGCGTGTCGCAGACATCTATTCATGGCCGCACACTAACCCGCAGCGTCAGCGAGGGCCTCGTCACAGTTCGCCTCGCTGACAGTGCGCCCTTGCTGACGCTGCGGGTTAGTGTGCCGCTCTCCGTACTCTCCACGAGGAGCCATGAATCATCCCGGCTACAGAGTACGTGACCGACACGGGGGTTCGCAAACCAGACTTCCGGCAGAAATCGCGACAAAAGCCGTTCTGTGGTGACGGACTGGGAATTCGCCTCAACTTCGGTGGCAAACTTTGACGATTGTACCGAGAGAAGCGGTCGCGAAGACTCTGCGGTCAAGGATCGCTTCGTGGCCTTGATGGCCTAACCGCCTGTCCGTAGCTGAGTTCGCAAGAACTCAGCCCAACTTACCACCAAGAACTGAGTTCTTGCGAACTCAGCTACGGGCCATGAGTCTCGATAGCGCCACGTCAGGAAGCGATGCCCATCGATGAGTCGCCG
>JAYUFF010000493.1:0-1965 GCA_043738825.1 Schlesneria sp. | reverse complement strand
GGTCGGCGTCGTCGGTGTTGTTGAAGAACGCGAAGAACCGGAAGTATTCCTCCTGCGAGATCGGGTCGAACTTGTGCGTGTGACACTGGGCACACGCCATCGTCGTTCCCATCCAGACGGCCATCGTCGTGTTGACGCGATCGACGATGGCGACGTTGCGGAACTCCTCGTCGTTCGTCCCCCCTTCGCTGTTCGTCAGCGTGTTGCGATGGAATGCGGTCGCGATGATCTGGTCGTCGGTCGGCTCGGGAAGCAAGTCGCCGGCGATCTGCTCGATGGTGAACTGGTCGAACGGTTTGTTGGCGTTGAGCGACTTGATGACGTAATCGCGGAAGGCCCAGATCGTGCGCGACGGATCGTCGGCGTACCCCGCCGAGTCGGCATAGCGTGCCAGATCGAGCCACATGTGTCCGAAGTGTTCTCCATACGCGGACGACTTCAACAGACGGTCAACAACCTTTTCGTAGGCGTTCGCGTCCTTGTCGTTGACGAACGCCTCGACCTCGGCCCACGTCGGCGGCAGTCCGGTCAGATCGAGCGACACGCGACGGATGAGCGAATGCCGGTCGGCCTCGGCGAGCGGCTTCAGGCCCTCACGCTCCAGTCGCGAGAGGATGAAGCGGTCGATGTCGTTCTTCACCCACGCAGCCTCCTTCACCGAGGGGACTGCCGGACGAACGGGCTTCGCGTACGACCAGTGCCTGGCATAGTTTCCTCCCTGCTTCACCCACTCCTTCAACAATGCGACTTCGCGTTCCGACAACTTCTTGCCGGTCGTCTTGGGCGGCATCATCACATCAGGGTCGGTCGAGGAGACTCGCCGAACCAACTCACTCTTGTCCGGCTGCCCCTTCACGATGGCAAACGATCCGTCTTGATCGGCAAGCGCCCCTTCCTCGGTATCGAGCCGCAAACCCTCTTTCCCGCCCTTGCGTTCGTTCGCATCGGGTCCATGACAGAAGAAGCAGTTGTTCGACAAAATCGGCTTGATGTCCCGATTGAAGTCGATCTTGATGAGATCTTGAGCCAACCCGTTTGCAGTGCAAGTCAAGCACACAAACAGAGCCAGCCAGCTCAGAATCAGCACGGGAATTCGGGCAGGTTTCATGGGGATTCCACTCTGGCAAGAAGCGAGGGTCATCAAGAATTGTCCGGCGAACAATCGGCGGGTGGACACAGGCAGTGTGAAGGCAGGTCGGTTGAACATTGTGCCCTAACGCCGCGGCGCAGGGAATGCCTCCTGCCATCTTGGGGCTCATTAGACTCAAATTGCGTCTGGCCAAACAACGCAGGGCGACTTGAACTTTTGCACGCCCCGTCCCACAATCCGCCCGCCTTGTGATGTTGTCGGAAACGCCCTGCGCGGCGCTGGATCTGAGTTGTCATCGGCCGAGATTCGGCCAGCAAGAAAGCCAAGAAGTATGGCGCGACGAGTCGCCTTGGGATTGAGCCTGACACTGCTGATCTGCGTGACGCTCGCCCAGGCATGGGGGCCGTCCGCGTCCCCGATCTTCGCGGCCGAGCCGTCCACAGCTCTTCCCGTCAAGTCAGACGGTGCCGATCGCGAGGGAGAGGCTACCGCGACAGTTGCTGACAAAACGACACGGACGAACGGAGAGCACTCCCCCGCGTCGGTGGACTACTGGTCGCTGCTGTTTGTGCTGGCGCTGTCGACGCTGATCGGGCTGGGTGTGATCGTCAAGGTCTCGCGGCTGTTGCACACGCCGCTGATGTCGCTGACGAATGCGATCTCGGCGATCGCCGTCGTGGGAGCAATCATCGTCACCGGCGGAGATCATCCCGTCGGGATTCGCGTGCTCGGCTTCATCGCCCTGTTTGCCTCGACGACGAACATCGTCAGCGGGTTCATGATCACCGACCGGATGCTGAAGATGTTCAAGCAGCCGGGGAAGGACGCGAAGCCATGACGCATCATCTCGGGCAGTTGGTCTATCTCGTCGCGAG
>JAYUFF010000492.1:0-5230 GCA_043738825.1 Schlesneria sp. | reverse complement strand
GCGCGACGAGGCGATCCTGGCCCTGCCACGGCCCGGCGTTCTCGTTCAGCGTGCCGTCCGGGTTGAGGAGATTGATCGGCTCGCCCATCTTCTCCTTGTTGCGAGTCCAGCAGGCGTAGTCGTTCGGATCGTGCGCGGGAGTCACCTTCACGCAGCCGGTGCCGAGCGTCTTGTCGGCCAACAGCGCATCGGCCACGATCGGGATGACACGACCATTCACCGGAATGCGAACGTGCTTGCCGATGAGGTGCATGTACCGCTCATCGGTCGGATGGACGCAGACCGCCGTGTCGCCCAGCATCGTCTCGGGACGAGTCGTTGAGAACGAGATGATGAGGGGTTGATGGTCGAAGGTTGAGGGTTGAGGGTCAGCAAGGGGTTGAGGGTTGAGGGTTGAAGGTTGAGGGTCAGACAAAGACGAAGACGTCGCGGCGTTGGAAAAAGGCTTTTCGGCCTGACCCTCAACCTTCGACCTTCGACCATCAACATCTTCGGGGATCGACTTCCCCGTCTGGCCATCAACCCTCAACCATCGACCCTCAACCTCTTCCACCACCGGATAGTTGAACGTCCAGAAGTGGCCGTCGGTCTCCTCTTCGCTGACCTCATCGTCGGCGACGGCTGTTTGGAGGAAGCAGTCCCAGTTCACGAGCCGCTTGCCGCGAAAGATCAGTCCATCCTGGAACATCTTGAAGAACGTCTGCCGCACCGCGCGCGAACAGACTTCGTCGAGCGTGAACCGCACGCGCCGCCAGTCGCAGCTTGCGCCGATCCGTTTCAATTGGCCGAGGATGCGCGTCTCGTACACGTCCTTCCACTTCCAGATGCGCTCGATGAGTGCCTCGCGCCCGACATCGTGCCGCGTCAGGCCCTCTTCCTCGAGCATCCGCTTCTCGACCATCGCCTGCGTGCCGATCCCCGCGTGGTCGGTCCCCGGCATCCAGAGCGCTTCATACCCCTGCATCCTGCGCCAACGAGTCAGCAGATCCTGCAACGTGCCATTCAGCGCGTGGCCCATGTGCAGCGCACCGGTCACGTTCGGCAGCGGGATCATGATGACATGCGGCGGCTTTGCGGTGTCGGGATCGGCGTTGAAGTCGCCGCGCTGCTCCCAGAACGGAAGCCATTTCGCTTCGGCGGCCGCGGGATCGTATTGCTTGGGGATTTCGGTGGGCATGATGTTCGTTCTGATTGCGACTCAACGTCGCGCGGGCTGGGTGTTTAATGGAGAAACGATCCGGTCGCGGCCTTGTGGCCAGACCATCTCAAAGTGAGACGTGTTGAACGTCACGAGTTGAACGACTCCGGCGCGTTCAGCTGCGCGTGCGATCAAGCCGTCATAGATCAGTCCGCCGCCAAGCCCGGATGCGACGAGTCCCTCGATCACAACGGCATAGTCCTGCCGTCCGAGATCGACGAATGCGGCGTGGTTCAAAACGGACACCGACAGCGCGGTCCAGACCGTCGCCGGGGAGAGACGCGGCTTCAGTGGGATGCTGGTCAAAACGCTGTATGTTTCTGCCAGTGCATGAGAGGTCAGCACCAGCTCCAACCGCCCTTCCCTGGCGGCGTCGAGCCAACCGATGGCCTGCGCATGACGAGGATGATTTTGTGCGAGGGCGGGTACAAGGACCGACGTATCGAACATTACTCGCACGGCAATGGACCTCCCCAGATATGTTCCATTCGTTCGTGTCGGTCCTGCTCGACACAGCGGTCCCAGTCAAACTCGGCACCCGGTTCCAAAGTACCCGTGAAGACAAGCAGGTTCCCTTCCCAAGCCAAACCGGGAGGAAGCGGATCGCCGGGGTTGAACCGTTCAGCGGGTGTGCCGCTCGTCTCCGCTGAGTCCTCGACATAGACGACGACGCGATGCGAACCGACGGGCGTGTCGCCAGGCAAATCCAAGACCAGATGCCGGTCTTCGCCAACCTCCGCAGTCAGTTCGATCGTCTTCATGACAAGCCTTCCACATTGAACGTTAGCAACTCTCATGTTGCCTCATGGCTGTTCGGCAACAATGTCCGATGCCAATGAGTCCATCCATCAAGCCGTGACTTCGCCCGTTTCCGCATCCTTGTACAGCTTGTATTCGACGCTATCGACGAGGGCCAGCCAACTGGCTTCGATCACGTTTTCGGAGACGCCGACGGTACTCCAGACATCCGTGCGGTCACGGCTTTCGATGACGACGCGGACTCGGGCGGCGGTCCCCTCGGCGGAGTTGATGACGCGCACCTTGTAATCGACCAAGTGCATCTCGGCGAGGTTCGGGTAGGCCGCCGCCAGCGCCTTGCGGAGGGCGTTGTCGAGGGCATTCACCGGGCCGTCTCCTTCGCCGACGACGTGTTCGACATGCGAATTGACCCGCAATTTGACGGTGGCCTCGGTGGTCGTTCCCTGCCCCGCCGCAGTCTCCACGTTCACGCGATAGTGCAGCCGTTGAAACTTCGGAACGTAGGCTCCCGCTTCCTTGCGGACGAGGAGATCGAACGAGGCTTCGGCCGCCTCGAACTGGTAGCCCTCATTTTCGAGATCCTGCACCCGTTCGAGGATGCGCGTCATCAGGGCGTTATCGTGGTTGATCTGGTACTTCGTCGTCTTGGCGATGATGTTTGAACGGCCGGAGAGTTCGCTCACGAGGACTCGCCGCTGGTTGCCGACGGACTCAGGCGGGATGTGTTCGTAGCTGGCGGCCAGTCGGTTGACGGCGTGAACGTGCATGCCCCCCTTGTGAGCGAAGGCACTCGTCCCGACGAAGGCCTGGCCGTTGCGGAAGTTCATGTTGGCTATCTCGTAGACGTAACGAGATAGCTCGGTCAGATGAGTCAGGCCGCCCGGTTTGAGTACCTCGTACCCTTTCTTCAGCGCCAAGTTGCCGATGACACTGATGAGGTCCGCGTTGCCGCAGCGTTCACCGATTCCGTTGATCGTTCCCTGCACCTGGATCGCGCCGTGATCGACTGCGATCAACGAATTGGCGATCGCCAGTTCGCCATCGTTGTGGACGTGGATGCCGACGGGAACCTTCAACACTTTGCGAACGGCATCGACGGCGGCGGCGATGTCCTCGGGCAGCCGCCCTCCGTTGGTGTCGCATAGGATGATCATACTCGCCCCGGCATCTTGAGCCGCGACGACTGTCTTCAGTGAGAACTCGGGGTTCGCCCGGAAGCCGTCGAAGAAGTGTTCGGCGTCGTAGAAGACTTCGCTTCCCTCGGCCTTCAGGAACGAGACCGAGTCGCGGATCATCGCGAGGTTCTCGGCTTCATCGATGTGCAGTACCTCGAAGACGTGCAAGTCCCACGTCTTGCCAACGATCGTCGTGACGGCAGTCTGTGCGTCGCGCAGGGCGCACATGCCAACATCGTCCTCCGCCGCGCAGCCCTTGCGCCGCGTCATGCCGAACGAGCAGATCTTGGCGTGATTCAGCGGGAGGTCGCGTGCCCGCAGAAAGTATTCGGCGTCCTTGGGGTTCGAGAGCGGGTAGCCCCCCTCGATGAAATCGACGCCGATCTCGTCCAGCTTCTGCGTGATGAGCAGCTTGTCCTGGAGAGAGAAGTTGACCCCCTCGCCCTGACTGCCGTCGCGGAGGGTCGTGTCATAGATCTGGATTCTGGACATCGTTCAATCTCTCTGCGTGGACAAAAAAAGCCCTCAGGCGTGCGACCTGAGGGCTTGTGTTGGTTCGTAGAATCATCACCCCGAGGCCGCTAATGGACTCCGCTAATAATCACGACCGCGATCCGAATGCTCGGGGCATTGGATGCGTCAGTCAGAGGATTGAGGAACAGACCGGACATTTCAGAAACCTTGGCAACATCGGCCGGAAGTCGATCCGACCTTGAGTGCGGCGAGATGATAGGCCCGAACCGAACGCGAGTCAAACCGGCGATCGGGACTGTGCCGATCCTGCCGGTCATTCGAGCAGGATCGATGTCACTAGAGGCGGTTTCAAAACTCGGAAAGTAACCCGCAGCGTGAGCAAGGGCATCGGGATGCCCAGTGTGAAATCGCCCTCGCTCACGCTGCGGGTTAGTTTTGAAACCGCTTCTAAACCCCGGCCAATTCCGTTGCCCGCGCGACGCGGCCGATTGCCAGGATGTAGGCGGCGGTGCGGAGCGGCACTTGCTTGTCCTGGCCGATCTGCCAGACGGCATCGAACGCGGCGGCCATTTTGGTTTCGAGCTTCGCGCGAATCTCTTCGAGCGGCCAGTGGACGACGCTGCGGTTTTGAACCCACTCGAAATAGCTGACCGTGACGCCGCCCGCGTTCGCCAGAATGTCGGGGACGACGGTGACTCCGTGCTTGGCGAAGATCTCGTCCGCTTCGGGAGTGGTCGGATCGTTGGCGGCTTCGACGATGTACTTGGCCTTCACGAGCGGAGCGGTCTGCGCGGTGAGTTGCCCGCCGAGTGCGGCGGGGATCAGCAGATCGACGCTCTGCGAGAACAGCTCTTCGTTGGTGAGAACTTCGGTTCCGGGAAAGCCCTGCACGCCGTTGTTGGCTCGTGCGTAATCGAGCAACTGCGGGATGTCGAGGCCGCGTCCGAGCGGGTCTTTCACTCCACCGCGCACGTCGGTGATCGCGACGACTCGCGCCCCTCGTTCGTAGAGGAACTTCGCGGTGAAACTGCCGACGTTTCCGAAGCCCTGCAGCGCGACTGTCTTCCCCGCCAGCGATTGACCGAGCTTGTGGAACAGCCGGTCGGCGATGATGACCACGCCGCGACCGGTCGCTTCCTCGCGACCCTCGCACCCGTGCAGTTCGAGCGGCTTGCCGGTGACGCATGCCGGTTGGAAGCCGTGATACTTTTGATACTGATTCATGAACCAGGCCATCACCTGCGAGTTCGTTCCCATGTCGGGAGCGGGAATGTCCGAGTCCGGTCCGACCATGTCATGAATCTGATCGACGAACTTCCTCGTCAGCCGTTCGAGTTCGGCTTTGCTGAGACTTCGCGGATCGACGGCAATGCCTCCCTTCGCCCCTCCGTAGGGCAGATCGACCACGGCCGTCTTCCACGTCATGAGCTGAGCCAGTGTCTGGACCTCGGCGTCATCGACCTCGGGGTGATACCTCAATCCACCTTTCATCGGACCGCGCGCACTGTCGTGCTGGACGCGGTATCCGAGAAACGTCGCCAGATCCCCGTTGTCCAATCGAATCGCGACCTGCACCTTGACGTCTCGCTCGGGCGTGAGCAGCAGGACGCGCATTCGATCTGAA
>JAYUFF010000491.1:0-1970 GCA_043738825.1 Schlesneria sp. | reverse complement strand
GGGCGTCGGCCGCCAGCAATGACGAACCGAATCCCCCAACGAGGCAGCAAACGGCGGCGAATCGAATGGCAGAAAACATCCGGCGAGATTCCTCAGTCTGGTAGAGCCGGTTCGGGGCGGGAGACTGTTGTCAGTCTTATCGGCAGGCAGGATGGGCGGCATTGTGCCGGATGGCTGGCCGTGTCGCAATCGGGATCACCGCGTCCAGGCGAGCCATCGCTCGAAGAGCCGCTTCACGAACGGAGTCAGTCTCGTCCGATTATAGGCGTCACCACACTTGCGGATCGCTTCGGCGACGGTCGGGTACGGATGGATCGTGGAGGCGAGGCGACCCAGTCCGATGCGGTGCTTCATCGCGAGGACGATCTCGCCGATCATCTCGCCCGCGTGTTCGGCGACGATCGTCGCGCCGACGATCTTGTCCGAGCCGGCCTTGACCAGAATCTTCACGAAGCCGTCGGTCGAGTCTTCGAGGATCGCGCGGTCAACGTGGTGAAAGTCCTGCACAAACGCACGGACTTCGATGCCCCGCTCCTTCGCCGCCCGTTCAGTCAGACCGACATGTGCAACCTCGGGCGACGTGTAGGTACACCACGGGATCGTCAGCGAACTGGCTTTGGCCCGGCCGAAGAAGAGTGCGTTCTGAATGACGATCCGCGCCATGAAGTCGGCGGCGTGAGTGAACTTGAACGGCGAGCAAACGTCTCCCGCCGCGAAGATACGCGAGTTGGTCGTCCTTAGTCGGTCATCGACGACGATGCCCTTTGCACGGTTGTACTGCACGCCGACCGCCTCCAGATTGAGGCCCTCCACGTTCGGAGTCCGTCCCGCCGCGACGAGGATCTCGTCGGCTACGACTTCAATGGTCTCGCCACTTCGTCGCACGACGACGGTCTTCTTTCCTGTCCCCTCGCCCCTCGCCTTGGAGGGGAGAGGGTTAGGGTGAGGGGTTCTTTCTTCCGCTTCCTGCGTTGGCAAGGTCTCATCATCGTCCGGCCCCCTCACCCTAGCCCTCTCCCCCGAGGACGGGGGCGAGGGAACAAGAGAAGACCCCGCGTGCGTTACTCGCTCCACCACCGCATCGAGCAGCACGCGCACTCCGTCCCGTTCGAGCGACGCCTGCACGAGCCGCGCGGCATCCTCGTCCTCGCGGCCGAGGAGTTGGTGCGACTTCTCGATCAGAGTCACCTGCGCACCGAGCCGCGCGAACGCCTGAGCCAACTCGCACCCGATCGGGCCTCCGCCGATGACGGCCAGACGCGGTGGAAGCTCCGTCAGATTGAAGACTGTTTCGTTGGTGAGGTATCCCGCTTCGGCGAGGCCCGGCGTGTCGGGACGGCTTGCCCTCGCACCGGTCGCGATGACCGCCTTTTTGAATCGCAGTGTCTGGCCCGCGACTTCAATCGTGTCCGGCCCAGTGAAGCGTCCCTCACCGAGAAAGACATCCACGCCAAGGCTCTGGAACCGCGCGGCCGAATCGTTCGGAGCGATGTCGGCGCGAAGACGACGCAGGCGTTCCATCACGCGCGGGAAGTTAACCTCGCGCGCCCGGTCAACTCTTGTCTCCTCGCCCCCGTCTTCGGGGGAGAGGGTTAGGGTGAGGGGGGCTTTGTTCACGCCGAACTCTGCCACACGCCGCTCGCTCACCGCCGCCCGTGCCGCGCTGATGAGGGCCTTCGACGGCACACAGCCGACGTTCAGGCAGTCGCCTCCCATCAGGTCGCGTTCGATCAGCGCGACCTTTGCGCCGAGACCGGCCGCTCCCGCCGCCGTCACCAACCCGGCCGTCCCCGCTCCGATCACGACGAGGTTGTAGCGCGAGGCGGGTGTCGGATTCACCCACGTCGGCGGATGAACGTGCTCGATCAGGCGGGCGTTGTGTTCGTCGTGAGGCAGCATCAGGCTTCAAGTTCCTCGAAGTTGTGGTCTTCAATCTTGAGAAAGCCATGACGACCACAGATTTCACAGAT